>NZ_JBGCBY010000050.1:0-27981 GCF_041262165.1 Streptacidiphilus sp. MAP12-16 | reverse complement strand
CGCCAAGCGCAGCCAGATCCGCGAACGCCTCAGCCCCGGAGCCCACCACACCCAGGGCATCTGAACCCAGCACAGCCCAACGACCCGCCGGTGCACCCGACACCGGCAACGCCGACCACTCCACCCGGAACAACGACTCCACAAACCCACCGCGCGCCGCCCGAACCTGCTCCTCCGACACCGCACGCGACACCAGCGACCCGACGGACGCAACCGGCTGCCCGGACTGGTCCGCCAGCACCAGAGAGACCGTGTCCTCGCTGGTTTCGGTGAGCCTCATACGCAGGGCCGTGGCACCGATCGCGTGCAGCGACACGCCGTTCCACGAGAAGGGAATGCGGGCCTGCCGAGGCCCCTCGGCCGCGTCCTGACTTGTGATATCGAGGCCCAGTGCGTGCAAAGCGGCGTCGAGCAGGGCTGGGTGCATACCGAAGAGAGCGGCATCTTCATGCGCGCTCTCCGGCAGATGGATCTCGGCGAATACCTCATCGCCCTTGCGCCAGGCCGCCCGCAGACCTTGGAACACCGGACCATAACCGAACCCGGCCCCGGCGAGGCGCTCATACAGGTCCCCGACCTCAACCTCCACCGCACCAACCGGAGGCCACTCCGACAGCTCAAACGACACCGGATCAGCACCAGTAGCCAGCACACCCGTGGCATGCCGCGTCCACGGCTCCTCACCCGCCACATCCTCAAGCCGCGAATGCAGACTCAACCCGCGGCGACCCGAACCATCCGGCCCAGCCAACGCAAGCCGCAGCTGAACCCCACCCTGCTCAGGCAGCACCAACGGCGCCTCGATCAGCAGCTCCTCCAACACACCGCAACCGACCTCGTCACCCGCCCGAACCGCCAACTCCACAAACGCTGTCCCCGGCAACAGAACCGCACCCATCACCACGTGATCGGCCAACCACGGATGCGTCCGCACCGACAACCGACCCGTAAACACCACCCCGTCCGAATCCGGCAACTCCACACACGCACCCAGCAACGGATGACCAGCCGCACCCAGACCAATCGAAGCGACATCGCCCATGGCAAGGATCGGAGTCCGGGGCCAGTAGCGCTGGCGCTGGAAGGCGTATGTCGGCAGGTCGACCCGGCGTGCGCCCTGGCCGGCGAAGACCCCCTGCCAGTCCACCGCCACACCCCGCACGTGCACCCTCGCCAGCGCGGTCGTCAGGACCTGAACCTCGGGACGCTCACCACGCAGCACCGGAGCGAAGACAGCCGCGCCGCCGTCGACCACACAGTCCTGACCCATCGCACTCAGTACCCCGTCGGGACCGAGCTCAACGAACGTGGTGACCCCCTGAGACTCCAACGTCTGCAGGGCGTCGCAGAACCGCACCGCCTCACGGACATGCCGCACCCAGTACTCGGGCGAGCACAACTCCTCGGCCGTCGCGACCCCACCCGTGAGGGAAGAAACGACAGGAATCTCCGGGGCACGGAATTCCAGCCCCTCGGCGATGCGGCGGAAGTCGTGGAGCATGCCGTCCATCAGCGGGGAGTGGAAGGCGTGGCTGACGGTCAGCCGCTTGGTCTTGCGGCCCTCGGCGGCCAGCAGGGCCGCCACCTCCAGCACGGCGTCCTCGACACCGGAAAGCACGACGGCGTTCGGACCGTTGACCGCCGCAATGCCCACCTCGGCCTCACGGCCCGCCAGCAGCGGCAGCACCTCCACCTCGGCGGCCTGCACCGCCACCATCGCCCCACCGGCCGGCAGCGCCTGCATCAACCGACCACGCGCCGCAACCAGCACAGCCGCGTCCGCCAGCGACAACACCCCGGCCACATGCGCCGCCGCCAGCTCACCGATCGAATGCCCGGCCAGGAAATCCGGCCGCACACCCCACGCCTCCAGCAGACGGAACAGCGCCACCTCAACCGCGAACAACGCCGGCTGCGTGAACTCGGTCCGGTCCAGCATCCCGTCGGCGGTGAAGACCACCTCGCGCAGCGGACGCTCCAGCTGGCCATCCAGATGCGCACACACCTCGTCGAACGCATCCGCGAACACCGGGAACGCCTCATACAGCTCCCGGCCCATGCCCACACGCTGACTACCCTGCCCGGTGAACAAGAACGCGACCCGGCCCTCGACCACCGAACCCTGCACCACGTTCGCCGCCGACTCACCCGCAGCCAGCACCGCCAACCCGCGCAGGAACTCATCCCGTCCACCGCCGACGACCACCGCACGACGCTCCAACGCCGCCCGACCCGTCGCCAACGAAAACCCAAGGTCCGACAGACCCACCTGGGGCTGTTCCTCGACGCGCGACAGCAAACGTCCCGCCTGGGCGCGCAGGGCCTCATCGCTCTTCGCCGACAGAACCCAGGGCACGACGGTCGCCTGGACCGGGCCGTCCGTGGTCACCGGCTGCTCGGTAACGGCGGGGGCCTGCTCCAGGATCGCGTGGGCGTTCGTACCGCTGAAGCCGAAGGACGATACGCCGACTCGGCGCGGCTCGCCGGTCTGCGGCCACTCGGTCGGCGCGGTCAGCAGCGACACACCGCCGGAAGTCCAGTCGACATGCGGGGTGGGTTCGTCGACGTGCAGGGTCGACGGCAGTACCCCGTGCTGCATGGCCAGGACCATTTTGATCACACCGGCAACACCGGCAGCGGCCTGCGTGTGACCGATGTTCGACTTCACCGACCCCAGCAGGAGCGGCCGGTCCGCCGAGCGCTCCTGGCCGTAGGTGGCGAGCAGCGCCTGCGCCTCGATCGGGTCGCCCAGCGCGGTGCCGGTGCCGTGCGCCTCCACGGCGTCGACCTGGTCGGCGTTCAGCCTTGCGTTGGCCAGTGCCTGGCGGATCACCCGCTGCTGCGAGGGACCGTTCGGGGCGGTGAGGCCGTTGCTCGCGCCGTCCTGGTTCACGGCGCTGCCGCGCACGACCGCCAGCACCGGGTGCCCGTTGCGCCGCGCGTCGGACAGCCGCTCCACCAGCAGCATGCCTGCGCCTTCGCCCCAGGCAGTTCCGTCGGCTGCTGCCGCGAACGCCTTGCAGCGGCCGTCGGCGGAGAGCCCGCGCTGACGGCTGAAGTCGAGGAAGGTATCCGGGGTGGCCATCACGGTGACGCCACCAGCCAGCGCCAGCTCACACTCACCGGCACGCAGCGCCTGCACCGCCAGGTGCAGCGCCACCAGGGACGAGGAACACGCTGTGTCGACCGTGACCGCGGGCCCCTCCAGGCCGAACGTGTAGGAGAGGCGACCGGAGACCACGCTGGCCGCCGTACCGGTGCCGAGCTGGCCTTCGAGCTCCTCCGGTGAGTTCATCAGCAGAGCGAGGTAGTCCTGGCCGTTGGTGCCGGCGAAGACACCGGTCCGGCTGCCGCGAAGAGTCCCCGGGTCGATACCGGCCCGCTCGAACGCCTCCCAGGAGGTCTCCAGCAGCAGCCGCTGCTGCGGGTCCATTGCCAGCGCCTCACGGGGCGAGATCCCGAAGAACGCCGGATCGAACTCAGCAGCGTCGTAGAGGAAGCCGCCCTCGCGGGTGTAGATCTTGCCGACCTGGTCCGGATCCGGGTCGTACAGCGAGTCGACGTTCCAGCCCCGGTCGGTGGGGAGGCCGGACATGGCGTCACCACCCGAGGCGAGCAGCTGCCACAGCTCCTCGGGCGTGCGAACACCTCCGGGGAACCGGCAGCTCATCGCAACGATGGCGATCGGCTCGTCGTCGACAGCGGTCATGACCGCGACCGGCGTTGCGGCGGCGGAGTCCTGGCCGAGCAGTTCGGACCGCAGGTGGTTGGCCAGCGCGGTGGCGCTGGGGTAGTCGAAGACCAGGGTGGTCGGGAGGCGCAGGCCGGTCGCCGCGTTCAGCCTGTTCCGCAGCTCGACGGCGGTCAGGGAGTCGAAGCCGAGCTCCTTGAATGCGCGTCCGGCCTCGACCGCATCCGATCCGGTGTGCGCCAGGACGGCAGCCACGTTGGTGCGGACCAGGTCGAGGAGGATGCGGTGCTGCTCGACCTCGGGCAACCCCACCAGACGCGCTGCCTGCGAGGAGGTCGCTCCGCCACTCCGGGACGACTCATGTGCGGCTGCTGCCGCCTGCCGGGCTTCGGGGATCTCGCTGAACAGCTCGCTCCGGCGTACCGCCGTCATCCCGGGCAGGAACCGGTCCCAGGCAATGTCGGCGATGGTGAGCGCACCGTCACGGTGGTCAAGTGCCTGCTGGAGCGCGGCGATCGCCAACTCCGGGGGCAACGGCGGGACGCCGTCGCGCCGCAGGCGCTGTTCGACGACCCCGTCAGCGGCCATACCGCCCTGGCCCCAGGGGCCCCAGGCGATGGACGTGGCGGGCAGTCCGTCTGCACGGCGCTGCTCGGCCAGCGCATCCAGGAACGCGTTCGCCGCAGCGTAGTTGCCCTGACCCGCGCTGCCGATCGTGCCCGCCATCGACGAGAACAGCACGAACGCAGAGAGATCAAGATCTGCGGTCAGCTCGTGCAGGTTCAGCGCCGCCGCGACCTTCGCCCGCGCCACCCCCGCAAACCGCTCCGCCGTCAGACCATCCACCACACCGTCGTCCAGCACGCCGGCCGTGTGGAACACACCCGACACCGGGAACTCCGCCAACAGCCCCGCCAGCGCCTCCCGATCCGCCACATCACACGCCGCCACCGTCACCTCAGCACCCAGCGCGACCAACTCGTCCCGCAACCCCACGGCACCAGGCGCATCCAACCCACGACGACTCGTCAACACCAGATGCTCGGCACCGTTACGCGCCAACCAACGCGCCACCTGCGCACCCAACGCACCCGTACCACCAGTGACCAGCACCGTCCCACTCGCCCGCCACACCTCGCCCGGGGTCTCCGGCCCGGCGGCACGCACCAACCGACGCGCGAACACACCCGAAGACCGCACCGCGACCTGGTCCTCAACACCGGCACCCGCCAGGACACCCACCAAGCGCGAGAGCGCACGCTCATCCAGGGCCTCGGGCACGTCCAGCAGGCCGCCCCAGCGCTCCGGGTGCTCCAGAGCCACCACCCGACCCAGACCCCACACCTGCGCCTGCACCACACTGACCAGCCGCTCCGAACGACCCGTCGACACCGCACCCCGCGTCACACACCACAACGGAGCACCCACACCCACATCACCCAACGCCTGCACGAGTGCTGCGGTCAGCGCCACACCTGCCGCGACAGACGGGTCCGCATCGCATGGGTCCTCGTCGAGCGCAGCGAGCGAGAGCACGCCCGTCACTGTGGCGACGTCACCGGCGACAGCCTGGCGCAGTAGCTCACCCACCAGCGCGCGATCGGCAGCACCGTCCAGCTCGACCCGCCGGACGTCCACACCACGCCCGGCCAGCGCCGCGACGGAACCGGTCACTCGCGCGTCCTCGGCACGCCCAGCCGGCACCACGACCAGCCAGGTACCGGAAAGCACACCGGCCGCAGCCTCGCTGACCGGCTTCCAGCTGACGCGGTAGCGCCAGCCGTCCACTGTGGACTGCTCGCGGCTCTGCCGACGCCACGCCGACAGAGCCGGCAGCACCGAACTCAGCGGCTGGTCGCGGTCGACATCGAGAGCCGAGGACAGCGCCTCCAGGTCACCGCTTTCGACAGCCTCCCAGAAGCGGGCGTCCACCACGTCCACCAGGGCCGCGCCCACTGCGGGGGCCACCGCATTCTCCAGCCAGTACCACTGTCGCTGGAAGGCGTAGGTGGGCAGGTCGACCCGCTGCGCGCCCTGGCCTGCGAACACCGCCTGCCAGTCCACTGCCGCACCGCGCACATACGCCTGGGCCAGAGCCGTGGTCACGGCCTGGACCTCGGGACGGTCGCCGCGCAGAAGGGGGCTGAAGGCCGACGCATCGATGTCGGCCAGGCAGTCCTGGCCCATCGCGCTCAGCACACCGTCCGGACCCAGCTCCACGAAAGTGGTGACGCCCTGGGCTTCGAGGGTCCGCGTGCCCTCCAGGAAGCGCACCGCCTCGCGGACATGCCGCACCCAGTACTCGGGCGAGCACAACTCCTCGGCGGTCACGAGCCCACCGGTCAAGGTGGAGACGATCGGAATGCGTGGCGCCTCAAAGGCAAGGCTCTCGGCCACCTCGCGGAACTCTGTCAGCATCCCCTCCATCAACGGCGAGTGGAACGCATGACTGACCGTCAGCCGCTTCGTCTTGCGGCCCAGTTCCTCGAAGTGCGCAGCGACGGCGAGTACCGCGCTCTCGACACCGGAAACCACCACCGACGACGGCCCGTTGACCGCCGCGATGCCCACCTCGGCCTCACGGCCCGCCAGCAGCGGCAGCACCTCCGCCTCAGCGGCCTGCACCGCCACCATCGCCCCACCGTACGGCAGCGCCTGCATCAACCGACCACGCGCCGCCACCAGCACAGCCGCATCCGCCAGCGACAACACACCCGCAACATGCGCCGCGGCCAGCTCACCGATCGAGTGCCCGGCCAGGAAGTCCGGGCGCAGACCCCAGGCCTCCACCAGCCGGTACAGCGCCACCTCGACCGCGAACAACGCCGGCTGCGTATAGGCCGTCTGATCCAGCGGCCCATCGGCGGCGAAGACCACCTCGCGCAGCGGATGCTCCAGATGAGCATCCAACTCCGCACACACCGCATCGAACGCCGCCGCGAAGACGGGGAACGCGGAATACAACTCCGCACCCATCCCCGCCCGCTGACTGCCCTGCCCGCTGAACAGGAACGCAACCCTGCCGCCGGTCACCGCGCCACGCACCACCTGGGCGGAGGGCTCATCGGAGGCCAGCGCTGCCAGCCCGTGCAGGAATTCCTCGCGCTCGCCGGCCACCACGACCGCGCGCTGCTCCAGCGCCGCGCGGCTGGTCGCCAGCGAGTACGCCACATCTGCCGTGGTCGGCCCGGAGACGGCGTCGAGGTGGGACCTCAGCGTGTGGGCCTGGTTGCGGAGGGCCTCTGCGCTCTTGGCCGACAGGATCCACGGCAGGACGGAGGGAGCCGGGTTCACCGCTCCCCCAGTCGCGCCCGCACCGTCGAGGTCGAGGACCGGTGCCTGCTCCACGATCGTGTGGGCGTTGGTGCCGCTGAAGCCGAACGAGGAGATACCCGCGCGGCGCGGCTGCCCGGTCTCCGGCCAGGGCCGCGCCTCGGTCAGGAGCTCCAGAGCGCCCGACGCCCAGTCCACGTTCGGCGAGGCTTCGCCGAGGTGAAGGCTCTGCGGGAGGATGCCGTGCCGCATCGCCATGACCATCTTGATGATGCCCGCGACGCCCGCCGCAGCCTGGGTGTGGCCGATGTTGGACTTCAACGAGCCCAGCCACAGCGGCCGGTCGTCGGAGTGCTCCTGGCCGTAGGTGGCCAGCAGCGCCTGTGCCTCGATCGGGTCGCCCAGCGTGGTGCCCGTGCCATGGGCCTCGACCACGTCCACCTGATCGGCCGTCAGCCGGGCGTTGGCCAGGGCCTGGCGGATCACCCGTTGCTGCGAGGGGCCGTTCGGGGCGGTGAGGCCGTTACTGGCGCCGTCCTGGTTGATTGCGGAGCCGCGCACGACCGCCAGCACCGGATGGCCGTTGCGCCGCGCGTCGGACAGCCGCTCCACCAGCAGCATGCCCGCGCCCTCGGACCAGCTCGTCCCGTCAGCTGCGGCCGAGAACGACTTGGAACGCCCGTCCCGCGCAAGACCGCGCTGCCGGCTGAAGTCGACGAACGCCTCGGGCGTCGCCATCACGGTCACCCCGCCTGCGAGCGCCATCGTGCACTCGCCCTGCCGCACCGCCTGCACCGCCAGGTGCAGCGCGACCAGGGATGACGAGCAGGCCGTGTCGACGGTCACCGCAGGGCCCTCAAGCCCGAAGGTGTAGGCGACACGACCGGACGCGATGCTGCCCGAGGTACCCGTTCCCAGGTATCCCTCGACGCCCTCGGGCACCAAATCGATGCGCGTCGCGTAGTCGTGGTACATCACCCCGGCGAACACCCCGGTCCGGCTGCCCCGCACCGAGCCCGGGTCGATGCCCGCCCGCTCGAAGACCTCCCAGGTCGTTTCGAGCAGCAGCCGTTGCTGCGGGTCCATGGCCAGGGCCTCACGCGGTGAGATCCCGAAGAACCCGGGGTCGAACATGCCCGCTTCGTGCAGGAACCCGCCCTGGTCCGCGTAGCTGGTGCCCGGGTGGTCCGGGTCCGGGTCGAAGAGCCGCTCGAGATCCCAACCGCGGCCGGCCGGGAACTCCGAGATGGCGTCGACTCCGGCCAGCACCAACTGCCACAGATCTTCCGGGGACCGCACGCCTCCCGGGTACCGGCAGCTCATGCCGACGATCGCGATCGGCTCGTCGTCCACCGCCGCCACAGTCGCGACGGGATCGGGGACGCCGTGGTCCGCGCCCGCGATCTCCGACCGCAGGAATTCCGCCAGCGCGATCGGCGTCGGGTAGTCGAAGATGAGGGTCGGCGGCAGCCGAAGGCCGGTGACCGCGTTGAGTTCGTTCCTCAGCTCGACTGAGGTCAGCGAGTCGAAGCCGAGCTCGTTGAACGCCCGACCGGCCTCGATGACCTCCGGCGAGGCGTGGCCCAGTACGGCAGCGACCCGGACGCGCAGCAGCTCGAGGATCTCGCGATCCAACTCGGCTTCGGACAACCCGGCCAGACGGCGCATCAACTCCGAACCACCGGCCGCACCTGCGCGCGCCGCACGCCTGGACGGCATGCGAACGAGCCCGCGCAGCTGGGTCGGCAGCGTGCCGGAAGCGGCCTGTGCGCGCAGCGCGGTGAGGTCGACCGCCATCGGAACCAGTACCGCGTCACCCGTAGCGCAGGCCGCGTCGAAGAGCGCGACGCCCTCGGCAGTGGACAGACCGGTCATGCCTGCGCGGGCGAGCCGCTGGACATCGGCCGCGTCGAGCGTTCCGCCCATGCCGCCGTCGGCCCAGAGGCCCCAGGCAAGTGCGGTGGCGGGCAGGCCCTGCGCGCGGCGCTGCTCGGCGAGCGCGTCCAGGAACACGTTCGCCGCGGCGTAGTTGCCCTGGCCGAGTCCACCGAGCGTGCCCGCGTTGGAGGAGAAGAGGACGAACGCCGACAGGTCGAGGTCCGCGGTCAGCTCGTGCAGGTTCAGCGCCGCGTCCACCTTCGGCCGCAACACCGCATCGATCCGCTCCGGGGTGAGCGAAGAGACCACGCCGTCATCCAGCACACCCGCCGTATGCACCACACCCGTCAACGGATGCTCGGCAGGCACGGAGGCCAGGACCGCCGCCAGCGCCTCCCGATCCGCCACATCACACGCCGCCCACAACACCTCTGCGCCCAGACCCGCCAACTCATCACGCAGCTCCAGCGCACCCGGCGCCGAACCGCCACGACGACTCACCAGCAGCAGACTCCGCACACCATGCTCGACCACCAGATGCCGCGCAATCAGACCACCCAGCATCCCCGACGCACCCGTGACCAACACCGTGCCACGCCCACCGAACACCGGCTCCTGGGCGCCAGCCGCAGCCGCCGCGACCCGCGCCAAACGAGGCACCAGCACCGCGCCACCACGCACCGCCAACTCGGGTTCACCCGCGGCCAGTGCTCCTGCCAGGACCTCACCCGACACGCCCTGCGCGTCCAGGTCAACCAGAACCAGCCGGTCAGGGTTCTCCAGCTGTGCGGACCGCAGCAGACCCCACACCGGGGCATGCGCCAGGTCTGCAACACCCGCAGCGCCGGCGGCCACCGCACCACGCGTCACCACTACCAGACGCGCCGGCGCAAATCGCTCATCGGCCAGCCACTCCTGCACCACACCCAACGCACCGTGCAGCGCGGAGCGCACCGCGTCGGCGTCGATTTCGGCACCTTCCGACAACTGGAAGGCGACGAACACCTCGTCGGGAAGCGCTGTACCCGCTTCCACCGCAGCACCCAGCGCGGCGAGATCCGCAAACACCTCAGCGCCGGAGCCGGCGACTCCCCAGGCATCGGCGCCCAGGACCGCCCAACGACCGGCCGAGGCGGCGGAAACGGGCAGCGAGGTCCACTCCACTCGGAACAGCGAGTCGGTGTGACCGGATCGAGCGGCCTTGAGCTGCTCCGCGGACACGGCGCGCAGTGCCAGGGAGCGCACCGACATGACCGGCTGTCCGTCGGCGTCGGCGAGGTCCAGCGCGACCTCACCCCTGGCCAGCGGCGATATCCGCAGCCGCAGCGCCGACGCGCCGGTGGCGTGCAGGGTCACGCCGTTCCAGGCGAACGGCAGACCGCCCCGGACGGCGTCGTCCGAGGTACCGGCAGCCAATGCGTGCAGGGTCGCGTCCAGCAGGGCCGGATGCATGCCGAAGCGGTCGGCGTCGGCCTGAACCTCGGCCGGCAGGGCGACGTCGGCGAACACCTCGTCCCCACGCAGCCATACGGCGCGTAGGCCCTGGAAGATCGGGCCGTAGCCGAAGCCGGACTCCGCGAGGGCGTCGTAGACGCCGTCGACGTCGATCGGGCTCGCGCCGGCGGGGGGCCACTCGGCGAGATCGAACGAGGCTCGCTCCGCACCCGCGGTCAGCACACCGGTCGCGTGCCGTGTCCAGGACTCCCCGGCCCTGGCGCCATCGGCCCTGGCGCTGTCGGTCCTGGAGTGCAGGCTCAGCGCGCGGCTGCCCGTCTCGTCGGCTCCGCCGACCACGATCTGCAGCTGGACTCCGCCCTGGGCCGGCAGCAACAGCGGAGCTTCCAGGGTAAGTTCCTCGACCGTGTCACAGCCGACCTGGTCACCGGCCCTGAGAGCCAGCTCGACGAACGCCGTGCCGGGCAGGAGCACGGTGTCCATGACGGCGTGGTCGGCCAGCCACGGGTGGGTGTCGAGAGACAGCCGCCCGGTGAACAGGAAGCCGTCGACGTCCGCGAGGGCCACGGCAGCACCGAGCAGCGGGTGGTCGGCGGCGCCGAGGCCGATCGAGGCGACGTCCCCGATCGTGGTGGTGCTGTCGAGCCAGTAGCGCTCCCGCTGGAAGCCGTAGGTGGGCAGGGTCACCCGGCGGGCATCCTGGCCTGCGAACACCCCGTCCCAGTCGAGTGTCGCGCCCCGGACGTGGGCCTGGCCCAGGGCAGCCGTCAGGGTGGGCGCCTCGGGGCGGTCGCCGCGCAGCACCGGCACCAACGCCGCTGCGCCGGTCTCGGTCAGGCATTCCTGCCCCATGGCCGACAGCACGCCGTCCGGGCCGAGTTCGACGAACGTGGTGACGCCGTTGGCTTCGAGCGTCCGCATGCCATCCAGGAAGCGGACGGCCTCACGGGCGTGGCGCACCCAGTACTCGGGCGTGCAGATCTCCTCGGCCGGGACGATCTCGCCGGTGAGGTTGGAGACGATCGGCACGGTCGGTGCCGCGTAGGACACCACCTGGGCGACTCGCCGGAACTCGGTGAGCATGCCGTCCATGTGCGGCGAGTGGAAGGCGTGGCTGACCTGGAGCCGCTTGGTCTTGCGGCCCTGTGCCTCCCATCCGGCGGCGATCTCGAGGGCGGCGTCCTCGTCGCCCGCGATCACCACTGACGTCGGGCCGTTGACGGCGGCGACGGTGACCTGGGCCTCCCGGCCGGTGATCGACTCCAGCATCTCGGCTTCGGTGGCCTGGATCGCCACCATTGCGCCGCCGGGCGGGAGTCCCTGCATCAGCCGGCCGCGCGCGGCCGCCATGAGCGCGGCGTCCTCCAGTGACAGCACTCCGGACGCGTGCGCGGCGGCAAGCTCGCCGATGGAGTGCCCGGTCAGGAAGTCGGCCCGCAGGCCCCATGCCTCGACCAGGCGGAACAGCGCGACCTCGACGGCGAACAGCGCGGGCTGCGTGTAGGCGGTCTGGTGCAGCAGTTCCGCGTCGGACGATCCCGCCGATGCGAAGAGCACCTCGCGCAGCGGGCGCTCCAGTTGGAGGTCGAGGTAGCCGCACGCCTTGTCCAGCGCTTCCGCGAACACCGGGAAGGTGTCGTACAGCTCCCGGCCCATGGCCGGCCGCTGGCTGCCCTGGCCGGTGAAGAGGAAGGCGGTCTTGCCCGCGACGGGCGTTCCCTGGACCAGTCCTGCCGCGCTGCGGCCGTTTTCCAGCGCTTCCAGCGCCTGCTGGAAGCCGGTCTCGTCGCCGGCGACCAGGACGGCTCGGTGCTCGAACCTCGCGCGCGTCGTCGCCAGTGAGTAGCCGACGTCGGCGAGGCGGTGTCCGGCGTGGACGGCGGTGTGTGCGCGCAGCCGCTGGGCCTGGGCGCGCAGCGCTTCGGGGGTCCTGGCCGAGAGCACCCACGGCACCGCGTCCGGCACCACGTCCGGAGCGACCACGATGTCTGCGACGTCTGCGACGACCGGGGTGGCGGCCGGAGCGGTGGCGGGCTCCATGGCGAGGGTGTCGGCGGCCGTCGGGGCCTGCTCGATGATGGTGTGGGCGTTGGTGCCGCTGAAGCCGAACGAGGACACGCCGGCCCGGCGGGGCTGTCCGGTCTCTGGCCACGGCCGCGCCTGGGTGAGCAGCTCAACCGTGCCGGAGGTCCAGTCCACGTGCGGCGAGGGCTGGTCCACGTTCAGGGTCTGCGGCAGGGTTCCGTGCCGCATCGCCATGACCATCTTGATGATGCCGCCGATACCGGCGGCGGCCTGGGTGTGGCCGATGTTGGACTTCAGCGAGCCCAGCCACAGCGGTCGGTCCTCGGCCCGGTCCTGGCCGTAGGTGGCGAGCAGGGCCTGGGCCTCGATCGGGTCGCCGAGCGTGGTGCCGGTGCCGTGGGCCTCAACGGCGTCGATCTCACGGGTCGTCAGCCCCGCGTCGGCCAGTGCCTGCCGGATCACTCGCTGCTGCGAGGGTCCGTTGGGGGCGGTCAGGCCGTTGCTGGCGCCGTCTTGGTTGATCGCGCTGCCGCGCACGACCGCCAGCACGGGATGTCCGTTGCGCTGCGCGTCCGAGAGCCGCTCGACGAGCAGCATGCCGACGCCCTCGCCCCAGGCGGTGCCGTCCGCTGCGGCGGCGAACGGCTTGCAGCGGCCGTCAGGGGCCAGGCCGCGCTGCCGGCTGAAGGCGACGAACGAGCCCGGATTGGCCATCACGGCGACGCCGCCGGCCAGGGCCACGCCGCATTCGCCCCGGCGGAGCGACTGAACGGCCAGGTGCAGGGCGACCAGCGAGGAGGAGCATGCGGTGTCGATGGTGACGGCGGGGCCCTGGAAACCGAACGTGTAGGCCACCCGGCCCGAGGCGACGCTGGCCGCGTTGCCGGTGACCAGGTAGCCCTCGAGTCCTTCGGCCGCCTCGTGCAGGCGCGGACCGTACTCCTGGGCCTCCGCGCCGATGAAGACGCCGGTGCTGGTCTCGCGCAGCGTGGCCGGGTCGATGCCGGCCCGCTCGAACGCCTCCCATGAGGTCTCCAGCAGCAGCCGCTGCTGCGGATCCATCGCCAGCGCCTCGCGCGGCGAGATCCCGAAGAACCCCGGATCGAACTCGGCGGCGTCCTGCAGGAAGCCGCCTGCCTGCGCGTAGCTGGTGCCCGGGTGGTCCGGGTCCGGGTCGTAGAGGCCGCCGAGATCCCAGCCGCGGTCGGCCGGGAACGTCGTAATGGCGTCGCCGCCGTCGACGACGAGCTGCCAGAGCTGCTCCGGGGAATGCACGTCGCCGGGGAATCGGCAGCTCATTCCGACGATCGCGATGGGTTCGTCAGCGGCGGGCGCGAGCGGCGCGGGGATCCCGGGGTCACCGGTCAGGCCGAGGATTTCGGCGCGCAGGTGCCGGGAGAGCGAGGCGGGGGTGGGGTGGTCGAATACCAGGGTGACTGGCAGGCGCAGACCGGTGGCCGCGGTGAGCCTGCTGTGCAGGTCCACCGCGGCCAGCGAGTCGAAGCCCATTTCCAGAAAGGGGCGGTCGGCGTCCACGACTGTGGAGGATTTTCCGCGCAGGGCGTCCCTTGCCTGTTCGAGAACCAGCTCAAGAAGCAGCCGCCGCTGGTCGGCCTCGGACAATTCCACCAATTGCTGCCGCCACGATGACAACTCGTCCGACCTTCCGCTACCCATATCGTTCGGCTCCGGAATGCGACCCTCGGACTCGCTCATCATTTCGCGCTCCACTACCAGGCAAACGGTATCCAAGACCGCTGATCAGCCTGCCATGGGAAGCAAACGCACAAAACCCCCTGCGGCACCCCTAGTCCCCCTACCCTCCGACCGGCCGCCCCTTATCTTTTCCGGGACGACCCGATGACGCGGGCGGAATTTGTCGCAGCGCTGAGTGCAAGCGCTCCACGATAAGGCCTGCAGATATTTCTGCATACACCGTGAATGTCTTCGCGGAGTCAGCCGCGTTCGACGAAGGGGGCGAGCAGCCCGGGTACGGCCTCCTCGGCGAAGGCCAGTCCCTCGGTCACCGTGACATCCCGGATCCGGTAGGCGCCCCTTCCGGCAGCCGTGCTCGCCGTGAGGGTGAGCAGTCCCGAACGGCGTTGGAAGATCGAGCTGCTGACGGTCCAGCCGATGACGCCCTCGCACTGCAGCGCGACCGTGCGGTGCGCGAACGTGCCGGACCGCGCAACCAGGTACCGGCCCGTGATGCCGTGGGCCAGCGTCCGGTAGGCGTCCAGGGCCAGCAGGATCACGGCGGGAAGCAGCACGGCAGCGGTGATCCACGCGGCCTGCAGGAAGCCCGGCACCCAGAGCCCGGGTACCGCCACCAGGACTGCGGTGAACACGACCACGGCCGCGCCCCTGTTGAGCCTGCGGCGAAGCGCCACGCGGGGGTGCGGGCGCAGCTCGGCCAGGACGGTGGGCGACTTCTCCTGGCCCATGACGGCGGCGGCCACCCGCAGGACCTCCGCACGTGGGGAGGGAGGCATCAGCGCACCACGGGTGCGGTTCTCCTCGGCCGACCCCAGGCCGGTGGCCACCGCGTGCAGGCGGGCGCCACCGCCCCAGCGCAGGAGCATCGGCTCGACCACCTCGACGCCGCGCAGCCGCCGTTCCTCGACCGACACGGACCTGCTGATCAGCAGGCCGCGACGGACCCGGAGGATGCCGCCGTCCTCACGCTCCAGGCGGAATCCGTGCCAGCCCTCGACGAAGATGCCGATCGAGCCGATCACACCCAGGGCCACGATGACCAGGACGAGCAGGAGGATGCCCACCCAGAGCGGCACCGAGCCGAACGCATTCACGACGTCGTGGACGACGCCCAGTTTGAGCGGGTCGATCTGGGCGTCGTGCAGGGTGCGGTAGACCACGCCGACGACTGCGAACAGTCCGCCGACTCCCCAGATGGTCAGCGGGGCATAGCGGATCCAGGACCAGTCGATCTCGGCGATCGGGGCGTCGTCCGCAACGGCGGCCGCCTCGCCGGAGTTGAGGGCGTTGCGACGGTTCAGCAGCTGGTCGCGCAGGTCGCCGGCCTGGGTCGCGGTGACCCCGTCCAGCGAGAACTTGCGGTTGGACGATCCGCCCTGGACGGCGGCGCCGACGCTGACGGAGGCGAGGCCGAAGAGCCGGTGGACCGGGTGAGCAGTGACGTCCGCGCTGCGGATGCGGTCCAGCGGTATGGAGCGGGAGCTGCGGAAGAGCAGGCCGGAACGCAGTTCCAGCCTGCTGTCGGTGATCCGGTAGCCAGTGGTCAGGTAGCGCATCAGGTTGACGCCGGACACGATCAGGAAGGCCAGGGTGAGCGAGGACAGGGTGAGGTATGCCTGCAGGTTGAGCTTGCCGCCGGTGCCCAGCACAGTGATCCCGGTGCTGACCACGGGCACGGCCAGCCAGCTGAGGTGGACCGGGATCAGCCTGGCGCTCAGCCGCTGCCAGCCGGGCGCGACGGCGACCGTTCCGGCCGTCACGTCGCGTCTCCCGGGGTGGCCTGCGTGGCCCTGGTCAGGTGCTCCACCAGGTCGACGGCCACCTGGCGGTCGAGCCCGCGGATCTTGAGGGCTCCCGAGGCGGACGCCGTGGTGACCTTGATTCCGGACAGGCCGAACAGTTGCTCCAGCGGGCCGCGGACGGTGTCCACGGTCTGGATCCTGGACAGCGGGGCCACCCGCCACTTCTGCCAGAGCCAGCCTGACGCGGTGTAGACGGCCTCGTCCGTGGTCTCCCAGCGGTGCACCTGGTAGCGCCAGAGCGGCATGGCCACCATGTAGGCGATGCCGGGCACTGCGGCCGCCAGGAATATCCAGCCGAAGACGAATCGGGCGGGTGGAATGAAAAGGTACAAAGCGCCCAAAGTCAGTATGGTGGGCACCGGAATCAAGGACGCCTGTGCGGCCCACCAGGCAATGGCGCGACGCTCGACCCGATGACGTGGCGGTCGAAGTCGAAGACTTTCAGAATTGGGCACGCTCGGATCCTAACCTCGCTCCGGGATATCCCACGCGGCTCCGAATCAGCCCGCTGCCCGTCCCGCCACGATACTTCCCCCGGCCACGGAGGCACGGAGCCGCCGACGCCGGTTCATGACCACGGCGGTCCGCGCGAGCACGGTCGCGAGCGCCATCAGCACCAACGAATTCGCATACACCTCGGGCCCGGTGATCTGGTACTTGATGGAGAAAGTGATGATGGCGGCGGTGAACCAGTGCTCGATTCCGTAGACGAAGGCGACCCGGGCACCCGACATCGCGATCCAGAACAATGCGTACAGCACTCCGGCCCGCGTGTACACCTGACCCGAGGAATCCATGTGCGCGGGCAGCATGGCGCCGGCGGTGAGGCCGAGAATCGCTCCGATGCCCACCCCGACGAGTTGCAGCGAGAGATCGTTCCCGGCCAGCTGCAGCGAGTGAAAGAAGACTGCCATGACGATCCCCACAGCGATCAACGGCCGGATGAGCCGCATCGCGGTGACCCGCCGCCGGCCGAGGTCACTGGTGAGAATGACGACCAGCACCGTCCCGCTCACCACCAGCGTGGTCTGGAAACCGCTCATTTCGTTGCCCCTCCCGAGAACGACCGCCGGCCGTTCCGGCCCGCTCAATCCGATGCTAGGCAGGCACCTGCCGCGCCGGAACGACCGTCCGACGGACCCCCTGTCCACCGGTCGGTGGACAGAGCGAGGCGGACGGGCATGGTGCGTGGCGCGCGGAGCGTGGTAGGACTGGTCAGCGTGCCAGCCCGTGAAGTTCTCGACCGACCCCACGTCGACCCGCCGACAGCAGAGGTGGACCGCAGTCCGGACCCGGTGGTCCGCTGGCTCGGGCTCTGGGACACCTACTTCGGTCTCTCCTACCTCATCACCACCGGGCTCCTGTTCACGTCCGAGAGCCCACCGGGACACGTGGCCGGCGCGATCACGGCACTGACCCTCATCGTCCCCTGGTACGCCGCGTTCGGCCGGCCGCTCACACCAGGGGACACCAACCCCCGGCGCAGCCTGTGGTACGCGCTCGGGCTGATCCTGCTGTTCGTCACCGCGACCACGCTGGATCTCGCCAGCGCGTTCGCGCTCTTCGCGATCTGCCCGATGCTGCTGATGAGCCTGCCCACGACGCTCGGCATCATGGTGGTACTACTCGCCAACCTCATCCCGCTGGTCCTGGTCTGGATCACCAGCGGCGAGCTGGGCACCGCCGTCCTCGGCATCCTGCCGACCACGCTGCTCGGCATCGCCCTGGCCGTACTGCTCGGACTGTGGATCACCAGGGTTGTCGAGCAGAGCCGTGAACGCGCCACGCTGATCCAGGAGTTGCAGCTGAACCGGAAGCGCGTCGCCCACCTCTCCCGGCAGGCCGGTATCGCCGCGGAGCGGGAGCGGCTCGCACGCGAGATCCACGACACCCTGGCGCAGGGGCTGACCAGCATCATCACTCTCATCCAGGCCGCGGAGTCGGAGCTGGACGACGCACCCGAGCTGGCCCGCAGGCATCTCGGGCTGGCCGCTCGCTCCGCCGCCGAGAACCTCACCGAGACCCGGGACTTCGTCGCCGCGCTCACTCCCGTCACGCTCCGGGAGAACTCCCTCGGCGAGGCCGTCCGCCGACAGGGCGACGCGCTGGCCGCCGAGACCGGCCTGACGGTGCGACACGCGATCACCGGCACGGAGTTCCCGCTCCCCACCGCCGTCGCCGTGGTCCTGCTCCGCACCGCCCAGGAGGCGCTGGCGAACATCAGAAAGCACGCCCACGCACAACAGGCCTCGCTGCAACTGGACTTCGACGACACCTCGGTACGGCTGGTGGTCGACGACGACGGCAGCGGCTTCGAGCCGAACCACGACGACCGGGACGGCTACGGTTTGCGCGGCATGCGGGCCCGGGTCGACGAGATCGGCGGTGCGGTGACCGTGTCCAGCGCCCCGGGCCGGGGCACGGTGGTCGAGGTCGTGGTGCCGCTCGGCCCCGCGGACGGCTCCACCGATCACGAGGCTCCCCGAGGTGCCCGATGAACAGCCGCCCCATCACCGTCCTCATCGCCGACGACCACCCGGTCGTGCGCGAGGGCCTGTCCGCGATGCTGGAGTCCGCCGCCGACATCTCCGTCGTGGGCGCGGCCGGCGGCGGCGAGGAGGCGGTCACGCTTGCCGCCTCGCTCGACCCCGACGTCATCCTGATGGATCTGCGGATGGGCGAGATGGACGGCGTCACCGCGACCGCCCACATCCTGGACCGCTCGCGCCGCAGCAAGGTCGTCGTGGTCACCACCTACGAGAGCGACTCCGACATCCTGCGGGCGGTCGAGGTCGGCGCGTCCGGCTACCTGCTGAAGGGCAGTTCACGCGCGGATCTGATCAACGCCGTCCGCGCCGCGGCCCGGGGCGAGACCGTGCTCTCGCCGTCCGTCGCCAGCCGGCTGTTCCGGGCGCGGAGCCACGAACCGCCGGCCCTGTCGGGGCGGGAGTGCGAGGTACTGCGCCTGGTGAGTCGCGGGCTGACCAACGCCGACATCGGCAAGGAGCTCTACATCAGCGAGGCGACCGTGAAGACCCACCTGCTGCGGGCCTTCAAGAAGCTCGACGTCTCCGATCGGACCGCAGCGGTGATCGCCGCGATGGATCGAGGGCTGCTCGCCTGACGCCGGGCCCGCCCGAAGGCAGGCCCGGCGCTCCCGCCCAGCGTGTGCATGCGGCGGTGGCACTGACGAGACGTCAGCTCGGCACCGGCACAGCGTCCTCGGGGCGGGCACGGCCGTCCGCGAGGGCGAGTGCCTCCATCCGTCGCTTGTCCGGCTTGCCGTTGCGGTTGAGCGGGAACTGCTCCAGTACGACGACCCGGTTGGGCTGCTCGTAGGCGGGGAGCAGGTCGCAGAGGGCCTGCCGCCAGTGGCCGGCCTCGCGCAGTTGCTCGTCCTCCACGAAGAAGACCAACTGGCTGCCGCGGCGCTCGTCGGGCAGCGGGATCACCCGGACCGAGCAGCCGCCGGCCGCGGCCTTCCGCTCGATGAGCTCCGGGTAGAGGGTGTAGCCCATGCGGTGCACCGCGAACTTCCGGCCGAGCACGAAGAGGTTGCCCGCCGGGTCGAGGTAGCCCAGGTCGCCGGTGCGGAAGACATGCTGGTCGACGGGGTCGATCCCACCGTCGTCGGTGAGGTAGCCGACCATGACGTCGGGGGTCTCGATCAGGAGCTCGCCCACCACGCCTGCCGCCACCTCCTGCTCCTCGTCGTCGACCACCCGGATCCGCAGACCCTCCATCACCTGCCCGCAGGAGACCGGGTTCTCGACGGTCGCGAACGAGACGTTGCCGGCCTCGGTGCTGCCGTAGCTGTCCAGCAGCGGAGAGCCGAAGCGCTCGACGTAGAGGTCGGTCAGCGCCTGGTCCAGAGGTGCGGCACCGCTGCAGAACATTCGGACGGTGCCGAGACTGTCGGCGAGCGCGGGATTCTGCTTGATGATGGTGAGGATGCTGCGGTAAGTCGACGGCGTGGCGTCGACGACGGTCACGCCGGAGAGCCCGGCCATCCGCAGCGCCCGGTCCGCGCGCCGATAGGGGGCGATGACCAGTGAGCACTGGGCGAGCCAGGCGATGAGCACCATGGAGAGCCCGTACTGGTGCGAGAAGGGCAGCAGGGGCAGAAGCACGTCGTCGGACTCGTGGCCCATGTGATGGGCGTTGCGCTCCAGGTTCTTCAGGAACCTTCCGCCGTTCTTGGCGATGCCCTTCGGCTCTCCGGTGGACCCCGACGACCACATGATCAGCGAGTCGTCGAGGTCGCACCAGGCGTCGAAGGACAGCCGGCTCTCGGTCGCGGCCAGGTCGGGTGCAGCGGCGAGGAGTTCGTAGAGGTACACGGGCTCGACGTAGGCGGGCACCTGGGCGTCGGCGTCCACCAGGACCACCTTGGCCCCGGCCCGCTGGATGATGGAGCCGGTGGCCTCCTGCTTCTCCTGCTGGTCGACCAGCACGACCGAGGCACCGAGGTGCATCAGTGCGAACAGGACCGAGACGTAGCTGATCGAGTTCCCGGCCTTGAGCACCACCCGGTCACCGAGCCCGACGCCCTGCTCCCGCAGGACCTGGGCGATGCGCAGGGTGTCGTGCTCGAATTCCTCGAGGGTCACTACCGAGTTTTCCGCAAAGATCTTCGCCGCCATCGGCTCTTCTCTTCTCTTCTCGTGCTCGGCGGTCACCGCCGACGCGCGCTCGGAACTCCGGTCCGGCAAGCGTCGATTCCGAGGACCGATGGAAAAGACCACGGCACTCCGAGTCGCGGCATTCGGCGGGCTGCTGGGAAATGTCTCGGGTCCGGTCGCCTGATGGACGACGAGCGTTCTCGGCAAGTGGTCCCGCCAGGGCGCGCACTTCAGCAGCATCGTTTTTCCGAATGCACGTGCTGTACCGCTACGCACCGGATGCTATCGAGCTGCGGCACGACGCAGAACCCCTATCCGCCCCCACCCGGCAGAGTGGTGAACTCGGTGGGCAGGGGTTCCCCGGCAAGGGTTCCGGCGCCGTGCGGGAGCTGCCGACGGTGGGTCAAACCGCCGACCGGACCGACAGTCAGGACTGCGGCACGGTGATCGCGGTGGCCACGAAGCCGTCCTCGGCCAGCCAGCGCCCGTCGAAGCCAGGGAGCCGGCGACCGGCGACCACGGGTCCCGGAACCAACAGCCGGGCCGTGAACGTCCCGTCGGGGCCGAGGGTGAGCGACGCCTCGGAGAAGTCCAACATCAGCCCGGTCAGCGGGAACCACGCCTTGTAGACGCTCTCCTTGGCGCTGAAGAGCAGCCGGTCGGCGCACACGGTGGGATCCGACCTGGTCAGCGCGCGCAGCTGGGGCATCTCCTCAGCGAGGCCTATCGCCTCGAGGACGCCCTCGGGCAGCGGCAGGTTGGGCTCCGCGTCGATGCCGATGGTGAGCACCTCCGCGGCCGGGGCCAGCGCGGCGGCCCGATAGCCGATGCAGTGGGTCATGCTGCCCACGACGCTCTCCGGCCAACGTGGTTCCCCCCTGCGGCCGGGAAGGAACGGGGCCGGTGGCAGTCCCAGGGTTGCCAGGGCCCGCCTGGCGCAGGCCCGCACCGCGCGGAACTCGCCCTGGCGGCGCGGCGCGGAGGTGCGGATGTACTCAAGTTCCTCGGGAAAGAGTTCGATGTCCTCCGTCTCCGCCGTGGTCTCGACCGAGACGACCGCTCCGGGGAGGATGCGTTCGATCACCGCACACCCGCCGGGAGGATCTGCCGGAGTCCGGAGGGAGCGGCGCCGCGGCGGCGCCACTCACGCGGGTAGCCCACCGACACCTCCTCGAAGCGGACGCCGTCGTAGTGGGTGACCCGGGGAATGTGCAGATGACCGTAGACGACGGCCTCGGTTCGGAAGCGAGTGTGCCAGTCCGCGGTGGCCGTGGTGCCGCACCACTGCGCGAAGTCGGGGTAGTAGAGGACGTCGGTCGGCTGGCGAACCAGCGGATAGTGGTTGACCAGCACCATGGGCACGACGGGGTCGCAGGCCGCGAGGCGCGCCTCGGTTGCCACCACCCGGGCCCGGCACCAGGCCTCCCGGCTCGGGTACGGGTCGGGGTGCAGCAGGTACTCGTCGGAGCACACGACACCGGACTCATGGGCGCGGGCCAGCGCCTCCTTCTTGGAGGTGACGCCCTCGGCCAGGAAGGTGTAGTCGTAGCCCAGGAACAGCGGGGCGATCCGCACCGGGCCTGCCGCCCCCTGCCACACCGGGTACGGGTCCTCCGGGGTGAGCACGCCGAGGCCGCGGCACAGCTCGACCAGGTGCTCGTAGCGGGCCACGCCGCGCAGCTGCACCGGGTCGGAGGGGTGCGTCCACAGCTCGTGGTTGCCGGGCGCCCAGACCACGGTGGCGAACCGCTCGGTGAGCAGGCCGAGGGCCCACTCGATGTCCGCCACGAGTTCGCCGATGTCGCCGGCCACGATCAACCAGTCGCGAGGCGACGGCGGCCGCAGAGCGCGGACGATGTCGCGGTTCTCCTCATAGCTGATGTGCAGGTCGCTGGTGGCGAACAGCGTGCCGTCGGGTCCGCTGGAGTCGTGCGTCAAAGGGTTCTTGCCTTCCGGTCCTGCTATCGAGGCCGCAGCGCCGACTCGGGAGCTGTCGTCGTGGTGGAGAGGTTGTCGACGGTGCACTTGAGGCGGCGCAGCAGCCGGTCACGTCCCACGATGCGGATCCGGTCGACGCCCTGGCCGGTGAGGGTGTCCACGATGCCGGGCCAGCGCATCGGCCGGACGAAGCCGCCGAGGATCCAGTCGCGCGCCTGCTCGGCCGACTCGACCAGCGAGCCGTCCTGGTCGGAGACGATCGGCAGTACCGGGTCGCGGAACCGGTAGCGGCTCAGCACCTCCTGGTCGAGCCGGTCCCGGAGCGGTTCGAAGATGCTCGCGTGCGCGGGCGGCCGCATGGTGTAGAGGGAGTAGCCGCCGACCGCGCCGATGCGCTTCTTGAAGCCGTCCAGGGCACGCTCGTTGAGCGACACCATGTACAGGTCCCGGTCGAGGTAGGACGAGATCTCGTACCACTCGTCCGCTGTGTCGAGTTCGGCGAGCAGCTCGTCGAGCGTCTCGCGCGGAACCTTCACGAACGAGTGGGTGACGATGTCGCGGTGGTGTTCCGCGAAGTAGTCGCGTTCGCCGCGGGCGACCTCGGCCACCATGCGAACGGCCTCGTCGAAGGGCAGCACACCCGCGTAGGCCGCAGCAGCCATCTTGCCGAAGCTCACTCCCGCGCAGAGGTGCGGGGTCTCCGGGTGGGACTCCTCGGCCCAGTCGGCCAGTGCGAGCGCGGTGACGAAGGAGGCGATCTGGGCGACCTCCGCGTAGTCGTCCTCGGACTGCCGCAGGGCGTCGAAGACGCTGTAGCCAAGTGCCTCGTCGGCGACGGCGAAGCGCCGCCTGGCGGCCGCGTTCACGAGCATGAATTTGCCGAAGTCGGCGAATCGCGAGGGTCCCATGGCGGGGAAGACGATCGCACTGCTCCCCGGCTCATCGGTCGTCATCTCAGCCCGTTCTGTAGGCGGTCGGCCATTGCCCGGCGCATCTCTGCGTTTCCCGCTTTTCGCTGGAGCTTCGAGCGTAACCGGGCCGGGTGCGCCCGCCACCCCTGTTCCCGACCCCTAGACCCCCTAGCCGCCCGACCGAAGGTGAGCAGTATACGAATCGACTGCATTCGACCCACTTGGCTAGGGGGAGTTAGGGGTTGTCGAGCATTGTCGGTCGAATTAATTTTAGTGTGAGCAAATGGACGCTTCGAACGATTCCGCACGCTACCGAGGACGCACGCGATGAGGATTGCATGCTGGCAGGCCGCGTGCGGCTCACCCGACGTCACGCATCTGCTGGGGCGACTGCGCGCGGTGGCCCGGCGGGCGGCCGAGGCCGGAGCGGAGCTGCTCGTCGCCCCCGAGATGACGGTCGGCGGCTACCCGCTGCGGCCGGGCACGCTGGCCCAGGCGTCCGGGCCCGTCGACGGGGCGCACTGCATGACGGTGTCGCAGATCGCCCGCGAGTGCGGCATCGCCATCGTCCACGGCTGGCCTGAGGACGACGGCTCCTCCGTGTACAACGCGGCCAGGGTCGTGTCGTCCGAGGGGGTCACCCTCGCCGCGTACCGCAAGGCGCATCTGTTCGGCGAGGTCGACAGTTCCCGCTTCAGGCCGGGCGCGCAGGGCGTCGTGCAGGCGTCCGTGGGCGGCCTGACGGTGGGTCTGCTGATCTGCTACGACGTCGAGTTCCCCGAGGCGGTGCGGGCCCACGCGATGGCCGGCACGCAGCTGCTCGTGGTGCCGACGGCACTGATGCAACCGTGGGAGTTCGTCGCCAGGACGCTGGTCCCGGCGCGGGCGTTCGAGAGCCAGCTCTACGTCGCGTACACCAACTGGATCGGCGAGCACCAGGGCCTGCGCTTCTGCGGGCTGACGACGGTGGCCGCCCCTGACGGCACCCGGCTGACGCTGGAGGAGCCTGCCGAAGGCCTGCTCCTGGCCGAGATCGACCCGGCCGTGGTCGCGAAGGCACGCTCAGCCACCCCCTATCTCCACGACCGGCGCCCCGAGCTCTACGAGGGTCTGCCCGCGCGCCTCGGCTTCGGCTGAGCGTCGCGGATCGGGCCCCGAAAGGTGTCCCAGATGTCCCCCAGTGGCAGTGAGTGTCCGGCAGTGCGCGGTGTGACTGCTCCGCTGACCATGTACGGTCCCGACTTCCCCTTCGCGTACGACGACTGGCTGCAGCACCCGGCCGGGCTGGGCAGTGTGCCCGCGCGGTGGCACGGAACGCCGGTCGCCGTGGTGGGGGGCGGCATCTCGGGGCTGGTCGCGGCCTACGAGCTGATGCGTCTCGGCCTGCGCCCGGTGCTCTACGAGGCCGGCGAACTGGGCGGCCGGATGCGGTCGGTGCCTTTCGAGGCCAACCCGGAGTTCGCCGCCGAGATGGGTGCGATGCGCTTCCCGGTCGGGGCCACCTCGCTGTTCCACTACATCGACGCGCTGGGCCTGCGGACCCGTCCGTTCCCCAATCCGCTCTCGCCGCAGACGTCGAGCACCATGGTGCACCTGGGCGGTGAGCAGCACCTGGCGCGCACCCTCGAGGACCTGCCGGCCGTCTACCAGGAGGTGGCCGACGCCTGGGACAAGACGCTGCGCGAGCAGGCCGAGCTGGTGGTGATGGAGGACTCGGTCCGCAGGCGGGACGCGCCCGTCCTCAAGGCGGTGTGGAACCGGATGGTGCGAACCCTGGATGATCAGTCCTTCTACGGCTTCCTCGCCGCCTCGCCCTATTTCAGGTCGTTCCGGCACCGGGAGATCTTCGGGCAGGTCGGCTTCGGCACCGGCGGCTGGGACACCGACTTCCCCAACTCCATCCTGGAGGTGCTCCGGGTCGTGTTCACCGGCGCCGACCAGGACCAGGTGAGCATCGTCGGCGGCACCCGCCGGCTGACCCAGGGGCTCTGGTCGCTGGCCGCCGGCCGGACCGCGCACTGGCCGGCCGGCACCACGGTCGCCGAACTTCACGGCGGCAGGCCGCGGCCGGCCGTCACCGGAATGCGGCGGGTCGCGGGCGGGGTGGCGATCGAGGACGCGGACCGGGTCGTGGAGACGTACCCGGCGGTGGTGTTCACGCCCCATGTCTGGACGTTGCTGAACCGGATCGACTGCGATCCGGCGCTGCTGTCCGTCCCGCACTGGACCGCGGTCGAGCGGACGCACTACATGGGCGCGTCCAAGCTCTTCGTGCTCACCGACCGGCCGTTCTGGCTGGATCGCGACCCGTGCACGGGGCAGGACCGGATGAGCATGACGCTCAGCGACCGGATGCCGCGCGGGGTCTACCTCTTCGACGAGGGCCCGGACCGGCCCGGCGTGATCTGCCTGTCCTACACCTGGAACGACGACTCGCTGAAGTTCGCCACGCTGAGCACCGAGGACCGCCTCGAGGTGCTGCTGGCCAAGCTCGGCGAGATCTACCCGGACGTCAATCTGCGCAAGCACATCACCGGGCCGCCGGTCTCCGTGACCTGGGAGACCGAGCCGCTGTTCATGGGGGCCTTCAAGGCGAACCTGCCGGGCCAGTACCGGTACCAGCGCCGGCTCTTCACTCACTTCATGCAGGACGACTTCGCCCCGGAGGAGCGCGGCCTGTTCCTGTCCGGCGACGACGTGTCCTGGACGGCAGGGTTCGCCGAGGGAGCGGTCACGACGGCGCTCAACGCGGTATGGGGAGTGGTCCGCCACCTCGGTGGTTCAAGCCATCCGGCCAACCCAGGGCCCGGGGACGTCTTCGAGGCGATCGCGCCGATCCCGCTCCCGGAGGAGTGACCCTGCGAGGGGCTGTGCAATCACCTGGGAGTCGATCACCTGGGAGTCGATTCGCTCCGGCAGACGGGGACCTCTCCGCGATCGTGGTCTCGCTGGATCCCGTCGCCAGCGCGGACTGGACGTCGCACGTGCGCCGCGCCGGCCTCCAGTGGCTGTTCACGCGCCCCTGGGGGGACTCGCTGGCGTACTGGACCCTGCTGCGCTCCCCCGGCATGCTCGCGGTCCTGGACGCCCCCGGCGGTTGGCCGCTCGGTGAGCTCGTCGAGCTGGTGCGCGCTCTGCACATGCTGGCACCGGTGACCGTGGTCACCCCTGGAGCGTCCTTCCGGGAGGAGCTCCTGGACGCGGGAGCGGTCAACGTGCTCAGCCGCGAGGCTCCGGCCAAAGAGATCCGCGCCCGGATAGAGGCCGACATCCGGTGGCTGCAGGCGAAGCGCCACAACCCGGCTGACGATCCGTCCGACTCCACGAGTCGGCTCCCGGGCGCCCGCGCCGGCCTGAAGGAGTCCCAGTCGCTGCTCCTCGAGATCCTGCTCCGCTCACCGCAGTCCTTCTGCTGCCACAACATCCGTTGGCTGCTGGGCGGTCCCGGTGAGCAGTTGAGCCTGCCGGCGGTGCGCGGCCGCCTGAACCGCCTGGAACCGTTCCTCGCATTCGACGGCCGGATCCTGACGAAGACTCATCACTGGGGCCGCGACGTGTTCCGCGTGGTCTCCCTGGCCGGCTGAGCGAGCCGCGCGCCACCCCCGCGATGGCCCCCGACCTGCACGTACACAGCTCAGAGAATGCTCAAATGTGACGCGGATCACAGTGACACCGGCGGGTCTCTCTTTTGTCCTGGTTTCTGCCACGACAGACCTCGTAAAAGAGCCCGAATCGGACACACATGCGCTCCGCGGACCAAGATCGATCTGAGCCGTACTTGAGGCTTCATCTCTCATTCTCGGCGACTTTCTGACGTGTACGCAATCCCACCTCTAGGGTTCCGGCCAAGGGCAGTGCTCGAGACCGCTCTCAACGCACGACGGCAATCCGCCCGGGGAATTTTTATCTGCCGTCTCACGGATATCTACGCGAAAGATACTCGTAACCAGGGGGAAATATTCCGGCTGAGCCCCGAGGCTCTCACCAGTACATCTCACGTCGTCGGCCCACTCCTCAGGCAGGAGTCCAGGGCCTCCGTGAACACCGACCGGGCGGAATTCAAAAGACATGAATTCCTCTTGCACTAGCCGCCTTGACAAAGGCTTGGCCAGGCCCCGCCTTACCGACCCGACACCCATTTAATGGCCAGTGGTTCGACGAGAGATCCGTTCGGCAGCACAACCGGCCCGCGCGGCCGATGGTTTCAGAAAGGCTTTGATCGTGGCGAGAAGCAGACATGCGGCAGGGATGCGGACAGCAGCGCCGTCGAGATCGGCGACTCCGAACAGCCGCCGCTGCCAAGGCGTTTGAAGAAGCTCGTAGTGCTCAGTGCCCTGGCTGTGGCTGCCATGGGTGGTGTCGAAGCCAGCCCGCGGGGTTGCCCCGCGCCGGCGAGCCCACCGCTCCGGCCCGCAGCTCAGAACGATCGTTCCCGGAGGAAACCCCCCTCACCTAACAGCGTCCTCGTCCTATCGGACGACGCGTGGGTGGAATCCAGGACCCGAAGCGAGGAGTGCACCCTATGACGGCCCGAACCGATCTCGTCGAGCGTGACGAGGACTTACTCGGCCTCAACCAGCTCACGGCCGGCTCCCTGCGTAGTGCGGGTGCTGTTGGTTTGGTCATCGGCCCGGTGGCGAGCGGGAAGTCGGAACTGTTGCGTGTCCTGT
>NZ_JBGCBY010000049.1:0-28146 GCF_041262165.1 Streptacidiphilus sp. MAP12-16 | reverse complement strand
CACTGCTGCACCAGAGCCAAGGCCCGATGCACCGCCGCATGCACCGCAACCGCCACACCCCGGTCACTACCCCACACCGGCATCATCGGCACGACAACCGTGTCGGGCACCGACACGCCGCCGACGACCGCCTCGACCAATGCATCCAGATCCGCATACCGCCCAGCACCGTCCAGGCCCAAGCCCTCGGCACCGAGCACCACCACCGTGCCACCCGACGTGACGGACGGCAGAGTCACGTCCGTCCACTCGGGGCGGAACAGGGCCTCGTGGTAACCGCTCCCGGCACCGCGAAGCTGGTCGGCAGCGAACGGCCGCAGGACCAGTGACTCCACCGAGGCCACCGGCGCACCCGCGCCATCGGCAACCACAAGCGACACCGCATCGGCACCAGCACGCGCCAACCGCACGCGCAACTCCGAGGCACCCGCCGCATGCAGGGAAACCCCCGACCACGCGAATGGCAACCGGCCTTGACCCGTGTCTTCCAAGAGGCCGCCGAGACCGATCGCGTGCAGCGCCGCATCGAGCAACGCCGGGTGCAGACCGAACTGAGCAGCCTCCGCCCAACTCTCCTCCGGCAACGCCACCTCGGCGAACACCTCACCACCAAGACGCCACGCCGCCCGCAACCCCTGAAACACCGGCCCATAACCAAACCCAGCGACCGCAAAGTCCTCATACAACGAATCGACCGCGATGGCCTCCGCGCCCGAAGGCGGCCACTCCGCGAGATCGAACTCGGCAGCCGGCGCAGCCTCGGCGAGGAGCCCGGCCGCATGGCGCGTCCACCCTTCGTCGGCCGCAGCATCCTCGGGCCTGGAGTACAGGCTGAGTATGCGCTGGCCGGAGTCGTCCGGCGTCCCGACGGACACCTGGACCTGCACCCCGCCCCTCTCCGGCAGGATCAGCGGCGCCTCCAGAGTCAGCTCCTCCACCAGACCGCAGCCGACCTGGTCGCCGGCCCGGATCGCCAGTTCCACGAATGCCGTGCCCGGGAGCAACACGACCTCGCCGACAGCGTGGTCTGCCAGCCATGGATGGGTCTCCAGTGACAGCCGCCCGGTGAAGAGGTGGCCGTCCCCGTCCGCCAGAGCGACGGAAGCACCCAACAGCGGGTGGTCGGCCGACCCCAGACCGGCGGAGGCCACATCCCCCACCTGCCCGGGTCGGATGCGCGGCCAGTAGGTCTCCTGTTGGAAGGCATAGGTGGGCAGGTCCACGCGCTGGGCGCCGCGCCCTGCGAACACCGCCTGCCAATCGAGCTTCACACCGTGGATGTGGAGCCGAGCCAGGGCAGTCGTGAATGTCTCGGCCTCGGAGCGGTCCCGGCGCAGCGTCGGTGTGAGCACGGCCGCTACGTCATCGTCCAGGCAGTCCTGGGCCAGGGCCGTCAGCGTGCCGTCGGGGCCCAACTCCAGGAACGTTCGGACGCCTTCGGCTTCCAGAGCCTGGACGGCGTCATGGAAGCGGACGGCCTCGCGGACATGGCGCACCCAGTAGTCCGCCGAACACAGGTCTTCCGCCGAGGCGAGCACCCCGGTGAGGGTCGAGACCATCGGGATGCGCGGAGCGCGGAACTCCAACCCCTCCGCCACCTTCCGGAAGTCGGCCAGCATCCCGTCCATCAGCGGCGAGTGGAACGCGTGACTGACCGTCAGCCTCCTGGTCCGGCGACCCAACTCCTCGAAATGAGCAGCGACCGCCAGCACTGCATCCTCGACACCGGAAACCACCACCGACCCAGGGCCGTTGACCGCCGCAATGCCCACGTCGGCCTCGTGGCCCGCAAGCAGTGGCAGCACCTCCGCCTCGCTAGCCTGCACCGCCACCATCGCACCACCGGCCGGCAACGCCTGCATCAACCGACCACGCGCCGCAACCAACACAGCCGCATCCGCCAACGACAACACACCCGCAACATGCGCCGCCGCCACCTCACCGATCGAATGCCCAGCCACGAAGTCCGGCCGCACACCCCACGCCTCCACCAGACGGAACAACGCCACCTCAACCGCGAACAACGCCGGCTGCGTATAGGCCGTCTGGTCCAGCAACCCCTCCCCCGCGAAGACCACCTCCCGCAGCGGACGATCCAAGTGCCGGTCCAACTCCGCACTCACCGCGTCGAACGCCGCCGCAAACACCGGGAACGAGTCATACAGCTCACGCCCCATCCCGAGCCGCTGACTGCCCTGCCCCGCGAACAAGAACGCCACCCGACCAGCGGAACCCGCAACGCCGAGCGACACCCCCGCTGCTGCGTCCTCACCCCGAACCAACGCCTCCAACCCACGACGCAGCTCACCGCGATCCGCACCGACCAACGCCACCCGATGCTCCAGCACCGCACGCGTCGTCGCCAACGAGAACCCGACATCAAGCACACCGGCCCCAGGCCGCACATCCAACGCCGCAGCCAACCGACCCGCCTGACCCCGCAACCCCTCCACCGACCGCGCCGACAACACCCACGGAACGACCGGGGACGCCACCACTGACCCAGGCCCAACCTCCGGCCCTTCCCCGTCGCTCTCAACGGCCGGTGCCTGCTCCAGAATGATGTGCGCGTTGGTACCGCTGAAGCCGAAAGAGGACACACCCGCCCGACGCGGCTGCCCCGTCTGCGGCCACACCTGCTCCTGGCTCAGCAGCGACACCGCGCCCGCCGACCAGTCCACATGCGACGACGCCTCACCCACGTGCAGACTCTGCGGCAGCACACCATGCTGCATCGCCAGCACCATCTTGATCACACCAGCCGCACCCGCCGCCGCCTGCGTATGACCCAGATTCGACTTCACCGACCCCAGCCACAACGGCCGATCCTCGGACCGGTCCTGGCCGTAGGTAGCCAACAGCGCCTGCGCCTCGATTGGATCGCCGAGCCTGGTGCCGGTGCCATGCGCCTCCACCGCATCGACCTGACGTGGCGACAGCCCGGCAGAGGCCAAAGCCTGCCGAATCACGCGCTGCTGCGACGGGCCGTTCGGCGCCGTTAGGCCGTTGCTGGCCCCGTCCTGGTTGACGGCGGACCCGCGAACAATCGCCAGCACCGGATGCCCGTTACGGCGTGCGTCCGACAGCCGCTCCACCAGCAGCATGCCGACACCCTCACCCCACCCGGTGCCGTCCGCATCGTCCGAAAACGCCTTGCAACGCCCATCCGCCGCCAGGCCCCGCTGCCGACTGAACTCCACGAACGTGCTGGGTGTCAGCATGACCGTCACACCACCGGCCAGGGCCAGCGTTGACTCGCCTTGCCGGAGCGACTGGCAGGCCAAGTGCAACGCGACCAGGGAGGAGGAGCACGCCGTGTCGATCGTCACCGCAGGCCCCTCCAGACCCAACGTGTACGACACCCGACCCGACGCGACGCTGCCGGACGTTCCCGTGCCGACGTGTCCCTCGGCGCCCTCCGCCGACTGCTGCAGCAGCATGCCGTAGTCGTTGTACATCACACCTACGAAGACACCCGTTCGGCTGCCGCGCACCGAGTTCGGGTCCACACCCGCCCGCTCCAACGCCTCCCACGACGTCTCCAACAGCAACCGCTGCTGCGGATCCATCGACATCGCCTCACGCGGCGAAATCCCGAAGAACCCCGGGTCAAACGCCCCCGCATCGTGCAGGAACCCACCCTCACGCGCATAGGAAGTGCCCTGGTGGTCCGGGTCCGGGTGGTACAACCCCTCGACGTCCCAGCCGCGGTTCTCGGGGAAGTACGACACCGCGTCGCCGCCACCGGCGACCAGAGCCCACAGGTCCTCCGGAGAGGCCACGCCGCCGGGGAAGCGGCAGCTCATCCCGACAATCGCGATCGGCTCGTCATCCGGGAGAGCAGCCGCCACAGCCGGGAGGCCCACCTCGGGCAGGTTCCCCAGGAGTTCGGTGCGCAGCAGATCGGCCAGTGCCGTCGGAGTCGGGTAGTCGAAGACCAGGGTGGCCGGCAGGCGCAGCCCGGTGACCACATTCAGCCGGTTCCGCAGTTCGACCGCCGTCAGCGAGTCGAAGCCGAGGTCCTTGAAGGCGCGGCCGGCGTCCACCGAGCTGGGGCCCGGGTAGGCCAGCACAGCGGCCACTTCGGTGCACACGATGTCGAGCAGCGCGGCCTCCTGCTCGGCCTCGGACAGGGCCGAGAGGTGCTCTGTCAGTGCCGAGCCGCCGGCTCCGTCCGTCGTACCGGCCTCGACTGCACGACGGACGGGGACCCGAACCAACCCGCGCAGTAGGGGGGACAGCATCCCCGCCACTGCCTGGGCACGCAGGCCGGCGAATTCCAGCTGAATGGGGACCAGCACGGGCTCAGCGGAGCCGACCGACGCGTCGAAGAGCAGCAGGCCGTCCTCGGAGGTCAGCGGAGCCACGCCACCTCGCGCCATCCGCTGCACGTCCGCGCGGTCCAGAGCGCCGGCCATGCCGCCGTCCTCGGCCCACAGCCCCCACGCCAGCGACGTAGCGGTCAGACCCAGCGAAGTCCGATGCTGGGCCAATCCGTCCAGGAAGGCGTTGGCGGCGGCGTAGTTGCCCTGCCCAGCAGCGCCGAACACACCGGCGGCCGATGAGAACACCACGAACGCCGACAGGTCGAGGTCCGCGGTCAGTTCGTGCAGGTGCCAGGCCGCGTCGACCTTCGGCCGCAGCACAGCATCGACCCGCTCCGGGGTCAACGACGAGATCACACCATCGTCCAGCACACCAGCCGTGTGCACCACCGCCGTCAACGGATGCTCGACCGACACCGACGCCAACAACCCGGCCAACGCACCGCGATCCGCGACATCACACGCCGCCAGAGTCACCTCAGCGCCCAATGCCCGCAGACTCTGCTCCAGCTCGGCGGCACCCTCAGCATCAGCCCCACGCCGCGACACCAACAGCAGCCGACGCGCACCGTACTCCGCCACCAGATGCCGAGCGAACAGCGTTCCCAGGGTGCCGGTCGCACCGGTCACCAACACCGTGCCCTGGGGGTCCAGCACCGCCCGGGTAGTCTCAGCGGTCGCCGGCACTCGTGCCAGCCGCGTCGCGTAGGCACGCCCGGTACGTAGGGCCAACTGCGGTTCACCGCTAACGATCGCCGCCGCAAGGGCACGTGTGGACGCATCGTCAACATCGGTGTCGACCAGGATGATGCGGCCGGGGTTCTCCGACTGCGCCGAGCGCAGCAGACCCCACACCGCCGCCGACGCCAGGTCCGCCACACCCTCCCCAGGCCCCACCGCCATCGCACCGCGGGTCACCACCACCAACCGCGAGGAGGCAAGCACCTCCTCAGCCAGCCACTGCTGCACCAGAGCCAAGGCCCGATGCACCGCCGCATGGGCGCCGGCAGCTTCATCCAGACCACTGTCCCGCCAAGGCATCAACGGCACCACAACCGTGCCCGGAACCTGCCCACCGGCAGCCACCGCCCCGACCAGACCACCTAGTTCCGCATACCGCTGCGCACCGCCCAGGCCCAGACCCTCCCCGCCCAACACCGCCACCACGTCACCCGACACGGCAGACGGCAGATCCACACCGACCCACTCCGGCCGAAACAGCGCATCAAGGCGACCGCCTCCGACACCACTCAACTGCTCAGCCGCGAACGGCCGCAACACCAAAGACCCCACCGACACCACGGGAGCCCCCGTACCGTCAGCAACCACAAGCGACACCGCATCCGCACCAGCACGCGCCAACCGCACCCGCAACTCCGACGCACCCGCCGCATGCAGCGCAACCCCGGACCACGCAAACGGCAACCGACCCCGACCCGTATCCTCGACCAGACCACCCAAACCCACCGCATGCAACGCCGCATCCAGCAACGCCGGATGCAGACCGAACTGACCGGCCTCCGCCCGACTCTCCCCCGGCAAGGTCACCTCGGCGAACACCTCACCACCAAGACGCCACGCCGCCCGCAACCCCCGAAACACCGGCCCATAACCAAACCCGGCAACCGCAAAACCCTCATACAGACCGTCGACACCGACCGGCTCGGCACCCACAGGCGGCCACTCCACCAGATCGAACACGGCAGCAGGCGCAGCCTCAGCGAGCAGCCCCGCCGCATGACGCGTCCACACCTCATCCAGCGGCGCGTCCTCCATCCGGGAGAACATCGACAACGGACGGCGCCCCGAGGCATCAGGCGCGCCGACCGATACCTGGACCTGCACCCCGCCCTTGCCAGGCAGGATCAGCGGCGCCTCGAGCGTCAGTTCCTCCACCAAACGGCAACCGACCTCATCACCCGCACGGATCGCGAGCTCCACGAACGCCGTGCCGGGAAGCAGCACGGTCTCCCCGACAGCGTGGTCCGCCAGCCAGGGGTGCGTCTCCAGTGACAACCGACCTGTGAAGAGCACACCCTCGGCATCTGCCAGCGCCACGGTGGCACCCAGCAGCGGGTGATCCGCCATATCGAGGCCGAGGTACGCGGCTGCGGCGTCTCCCACCAGGATCGGCGGGGCCTCCAGCCAGTAGCGCTCGTACTGGAAGGCATATGTGGGCAGGTCGACGCGTCGGGCGCTACGACCGGCGAACACCGCTTGCCAGTCGAGTTCCACACCGCGGACGTACAGGCGGGCCAGGCCGCCGGTGAATGTCCGCACCTCGGGACGGTCACGACGCAGGACCGGCGTGAGCGCGACCGCAGCGTCGTCGTCCAGGCACTCCTGTGCCAGTGCCGTCAGGGTGCCGTCGGGGCCCAACTCCAGGAACGCGCGGACGCCCTCACCTTCCAAGGTCCGGACCGCGTCACGGAAGCGCACCGCCTCCCGGACATGCCGCACCCAGTACTCGGGCGAGCACAACTCCTCCGTCGACGCGAGCACCCCGGTGAGCGTCGAGACCACCGGTATACGTGGGGCGTGGAACTCCAGCCCCTCCGCGATCTTCCGGAACTCTCCCAACATGCCTTCCATCAAGGGCGAGTGGAACGCGTGACTGACCGTCAGCCGCTTGGCCTTGCGCCCCTGCTCCTCGAAGTGCGCGGCAACCGCCAGCGCCGCTTCCTCGTTACCGGAGAGCACCAGCGAGTTCGGGCCGTTGACCGCCGCAATGCTCACGTCGGCCTCGTGGCCCGCCAGCAGTGGCAGCACCTCCGCCTCGGTGGCCTGCACCGCCACCATCGCCCCACCGGACGGCAACGCCTGCATCAACCGACCACGCGCCGCAACCAACACAGCCGCATCCGCCAACGACAACACACCCGCAACATGCGCAGCCGCCAACTCACCGATCGAATGCCCAGCCAGGAAGTCCGGCCGCACACCCCACGCCTCCACCAGGCGGAACAACGCCACCTCAACCGCGAACAACGCCGGCTGCGTATAGGCCGTCTGGTCCAGCAGCGCACCCGCCGGGGTGCCCTCAGCGGCGAAGAGGACCTCGAGCAGCGGACGCTCGAGATGCTGGTCGAGCTCCGCACACACCGCATCCAGCGCCAACGCGAACACCGGGAAGGCGGCATACAACTCCGCACCCATGCCCAGCCGCTGACTACCCTGCCCCGCGAACAGGAACGCCACCCGACCAGCAGACCCCGCAACACCCAGCGACAGGCCCGCCGACGGACTGCCCTCGGCCGCCCCGGTCGAGGAAGCCAGGGACGCCAATTCGGCCTCGAAACGGTCGGGCTGGGTCGCGAAGAGCACGGCGCGGTGGTCGAAGGCGGTGCGCGTGGTCGACAGCGAGTAGCCGACGTCGAGCAGGGACAGCTCGGGCCGGTCCCGCAGGTGTGCCCGCAGTCGCTGGGCCTGGGCGCGCAGTGCCTCGGGGCTCTTGGCTGACAGCACCATCGGGACAGTGGCGTCTGCAGGGATCCCGCGCGCCCCAGCTCGGTCTGCTGTGGCGTCCGCGGTCGGCGCGGCGGGATCGCGCGGCGCCTCGTCCTGGAACACCGGCGGCTGCTCGATGATGGTGTGCGCGTTGGTGCCGCTGACACCGAACGAGGACACGCCGGCCCGGCGCGGCTGCCCGGTCTCCGGCCACGGCCGCGACTCCGTCAGCAGCTCCACCGCGCCCGCCGACCAGTCCACGTGCGTGGACGGCTCCCCGACGTGCAGGGTCTGCGGCAGCACACCGTGCCGCATCGCCATGACGACCTTGATGATCCCGGCGGCACCGGCGGCGGCCTGGGTGTGGCCGAGGTTGGACTTGATCGAGCCCAGCCACAGCGGCCGGTCCTCGGAGTGCTCCTGGCCGTAGGTGGCCAGAAGGGCCTGCGCCTCGATCGGGTCGCCGAGCGTCGTGCCCGTGCCGTGCGCCTCCACCAGATCGACCTGATCGGCTGTCAGGCCGGCACTGGCCAGTGACTGCCGGATCACCCGCTGCTGCGAGGGGCCGTTCGGCGCGGTCAGGCCGTTGCTGGCGCCGTCCTGGTTGACGGCCGAGCCGCGAACGATCGCCAGCACCGGATGCCCGTTCCGACGGGCGTCCGACAGCCGCTCCACCAGCAGCATGCCGACGCCTTCGGCCCAGCCCGTGCCGTCGGCATCGTCGGAGAACGACTTGCAGCGGCCGTCGGCGGCCAGGCCGCGCTGGCGGCTGAAGTCCACGAAGGTGTCGGGCGTGGACATCACGGTGACGCCGCCGGCCAGCGCCAGCGTGCACTCGCCCGTGCGCAGCGCCTGGATCGCCCAGTGCAGGGCCACAAGAGACGACGAGCAGGCGGTGTCGACGGTCACGGCCGGGCCTTCGAGACCGAGCACGTAGGCGACGCGACCGGACGCGATGCTGCCGGAGCTGCCGGTGCCCAGGTAACCCTCGACGCCCGGCGGGATCGCGGGGAGCCGGGAGATGTAGTCGTGGTACATCACCCCGGCGAAGACGCCCGTGCGACTGCCGCGTATCGAGTCGGGGTCGATACCGGCCCGCTCGAACGCCTCCCAGGAGGCTTCGAGCAGCAGGCGCTGCTGCGGGTCCATCGCCAGCGCCTCGCGTGGCGAGATGCCGAAGAAGGCGGGGTCGAAGTCGCTGGCGTTGTGGAGGAAGCCGCCCTCGCGCGTGTAGGAGGTGCCGGGGTGATCCGGGTCGGGGTGGTAGAGGTTGTCGATGTCCCAGCCACGGTCCGTGGGGAAGGACGAGATGCCGTCGGTGCCGCCGGAGACCATCCGCCACAGGTCCTCGGGCGAGCGCACACCGCCCGGATAGCGGCAGGCCATGCCGACGATGGCGATCGGGTCGTCGGCGACCGCGGCCAGGACCGGAGCGGACTCGGCGACGGCGGTGCGCAGTCCCAGTGCCTCGGTGAGCAGGTACCCGGCGAGCGCGGTGGGAGTGGGGTAGTCGAAGACCAGCGTGGCGGGCAACCGGACACCGGTGGCGGCGTTCAGCCGGTTGCGCAGTTCGACCGAGGTCAGCGAGTCGAAGCCGGTCTCCCGGAATGCCTTCCCCGGGTCCACGGCATGCGGGCCCGCATGGCCCAGGACGAGAGCGACCTGGCTTCGGACCAGCTCGAGGAGCTCTCGCTGCTGGTCCGCCTCGGTCAGTCCGAGCAGTCGTTGGAGCAGCGACGAGCCGGCTGCGGACGCCCCTGCGTCGGCGGCTCGCCGTGCGGGTGTGCGGACCAGGCCGCGCAGCAGACCGGGCAGTAGACCGGCCCTGGCCTGGGCGCGCAGGCCCGCCAGATCCAGCCGGATCGGCACCAGCACGGCGGTGTCCTGTGCGGTGGCGGCGTCGAAGAGGGCGAGGCCCAGTTCGGGGGTGAGCGGAGCCACGCCGCCCCGGGTCATGCGCTGCACGTCGGCATGGTCGAGCGTGCCGGCCATGCCGCCCGCCCACAGGCCCCAGGCCAGGGACGTGGCGGTCAGGCCCTGCGCCCTGCGGTGCTGGGCAAGGGCGTCCAGGAAACCGTTGGCGGCAGCGTAGTTCCCCTGCCCGGCGGCGCCGAACAGGCCCGCAGCGGAGGAGAACAGGACGAACGCCGACAGGTCGAGGTCGCGAGTCAGCTCGTGCAGGTGCCAGGCGGCGTCGACCTTCGGCCGCAGCACCCCGTCGATCCGCTCGGGGGTCAGTGAGGAGATCACGCCGTCGTCGAGCACGCCTGCGGTGTGGACGACTGCCGTGAGCGGGTGCTCAGCGGGCACCGCGTCCAGAAGCGCGGCCAGCGCGTTGCGGTCGGCGACATCGCATGCCGCCAGCGTCACCTCTGCACCCAGCTGGGTCAGCGACGCCACCAGCTCGGCCGCGCCCTCCGCCTCGGCTCCGCGCCGCGAGGCCAGCAGCAGCCGCCGTGCGCCGTGCTCGGTCACCAAGTGCCGGGCGAACAAGGTGCCCAGGGCGCCGGTCGCGCCGGTGACCAGCACCGTTCCGTCGGGGTTCAGCACCACCGGAGCAGTCCCGGCCGACACCGGCACCCGCGCAAGCCGCGCCGCGTGAGCCCCGCCCTCCCGCAGTGCTATCTGCGGCTCACCGGACGCGACGGCGGCCGGGAGCAGTCGCACGGACTCCTCGTCCTGAGTGTCGAGATCGACCAGCACAATCCGGCCGGGATTCTCCGACTGTGCCGAGCGCACAAGGCCCCACACCGCCGCCGAGGCGAGGTCGGTCACGTCCTCACCGGCTCGGGTCGCGATCGCTCCCCGGGTCACCACGACGAGGCGCGAAGCGGCGAACCGATCGTCCGCCAGCCACTCCTGTACGAGTGTCAGCGCGCGCTTCACGGCGGCCCTGACATCTTCCGCCGACTGGTCGACGCCGCCGCCGAGCCCGACCGGCACGAACACCATGGCCGGAGCCGGGAGGTCCGCGTCGAGTCGGGACGCAAAGGTGTCCAGGTCCTGGGGTGTGTCGACACCGGACCCGGCCGCGAGCAGCGCAGCTGCCAACCCGAGTCGGTCGGTGCCCGCCACCGTGTGGCAGTCGGGGGCGTCGGCGGCGGACTCGGGCAGCGACACGGCCACCCACTCCACGCCGAACAGCGCGTCGCCTTGTGCCGCGCTCCGGCTTCCGCTCTCCCGCATCTGCTCGGGCGCCACCGGACGCAGCACCAGGGACTCCACCGAAGCCACCAGCGCGCCCGAGGCGTCAAGGGCGGTCAGCGACACCGAGTCGGAGCCCGCGGGCGCGATGCGCACCCGGAGCGTGGCCGCGCCGACGGCGTGCAGCGACACGCCGCCCCAGGAGAACGGCAGCATGCCCCCGCCGCTGTCAGGCCGCGTGTCACCCGCGAGGGCGTCACCGAGGGCGGTGGCATGGAGGGCGGCGTCGAGCAGCGCCGGGTGCAGGCCGAAGCCGGCCGCTGCCGGGACGGCCTCGTCCGGCAGCGTGACCTCGGCGAAGACATCGGTTCCGCGCAGCCAGGCCGCGCTCAGTCCCTGGAAGGTGGGCCCATAGCCGAAGTCCGACTCGGCGAGCGCGTCGTAGAAGCCGGTGAGATCGACCGGCCGGGCGTCGGCAGGCGGCCAGGACTCCGTGCCGAAGGCCGCCGCGCTCATGGCGGCGGGGCTGTTGAGGGTGGCGCTACTGCCGGGGGCGAGCAGGCCCTCGGCGTGCCTGGTCCAGGGCTCGTCGTCGGCGTCTTCGGAGCGGGAGTACACGGTCAGCGGGCGCAGCCCCGATGCGTCGGGCTGTCCGACCCACAATTGCACCTGCACTCCGCCCCGTTCGGGCAGCACGAGGGGTGCCTCGAGGGTCAGCTCCTCCAGACGTTCGCAGCCGACGTGGTCGCCGGCCCGGATCGCCAGTTCCACGAAGGCCGTGCCGGGCAGCAGAACGACGCCACCGACGGCGTGGTCGGCCAGCCAGGGGTGGGTCTGCAGCGAGAGCCGGCCGGAGAAGAAGAATCCATCACCGTCGGCCAGCGCGACGGCAGCACCCAGCAGCGGATGGTCGGCCGAGCCGAGGCCGATCGCGCGGGCGTCGCCCACGGCGGGCGGGGTCCGGTCGAGCCAGAACGTCTCGCGCTGGAAGGCGTAGGTGGGCAGGTCGACGCGGCCGGCGCCCCGGCCGGCGAACACGGCATCCCAGTCCACCTTCACACCGCGCACGTGAAGCTGAGCGACAGCGGACGTCAGGCTCTCCGCCTCGGACCGGTCCCGGCGCAGGACCGAAGCGAGCGCGGCCTCCTCGCCCAGGCAGTCCTGGGCCATGGCCGTCAGAGTGCCGTCGGGGCCCAACTCCACGAAGGTTCGGACGCCTTCGGCTTCCAGAGCCTGGACGGCGTCACTGAAGCGGACGGCCTCGCGGACATGGCGGACCCAGTAGTCCGCCGAACACAGGTCTTCCGCCGAGGCGAGCACCCCGGTCAGGGTCGAGACGACCGGAATGCGAGGAGCATGGAACTCCAACCCCTCCGCGACCTTCCGGAACTCCGCCAGCATGCCGTCCATCAGCGGCGAGTGGAACGCATGACTGACCGTCAGCCGCTTGATCCGGCGACCATCGGCCTCCAGGAGTGCGGCAATGTCCAGGACCGCGTGCTCGCTCCCAGAGATCACCAGCGAGTTCGGGCCGTTGACCGCCGCGATGCTCATGTCGGCCTGGTGGCCCGCCAGCAGTGGCAGTACCTCCGCCTCGGTGGCCTGCACCGCCACCATCGCCCCACCGGCCGGCAACGCCTGCATCAACCGCCCACGCGCCGCAACCAACACAGCCGCATCCGCCAACGACAACACACCCGCCACATGCGCCGCCGCCAACTCACCGATCGAATGACCAGCCACGAAGTCGGGACGCAGGCCCCAAGCCTCCACCAGACGGAACAACGCCACCTCAACCGCAAACAACGCCGGCTGCGTATAGGCCGTCTGGTCCAGCAACCCCTCCCCCGCGAAGACCACCTCGCGCAGCGGACGCTCCAAGTGCCGGTCCAGCTCCGCACTCACCGCGTCGAAGGCCGCCGCGAACACCGGGAACGAGTCATACAACTCACGCCCCATCCCCAGCCGCTGACTGCCCTGCCCCGCAAACAGGAACGCCACCCGACCAGCAGACCCCGCAACACCCCGCAGCGCACCCGGCGCGTCCTCGCCCCGAACGAACGCCTCCAACCCACGACGCAGCTCACCAAGATCCGCGCCGACCAACGCCACCCGATGCTCCAGCACCGCACGCGTCGTCGCCAGCGAGAACCCGACATCAAGCACCCCGGCCCAAGGCCGCACACCCAACGCCGCAGCCAACCGACCCGCCTGACCCCGCAACCCCTCCACCGACCGCGCCGACAACACCCACGGCACCACCAGCGAAGCAGCCCCGACCTCCGGCCCCTCCCCGTCGCTCTCGACGGGCTCGACGACCTCAACAGCGGGCGCCTGCTCCAGGATGGCGTGCGCGTTGGTACCGCTGAAGCCGAAGGAGGAGACGCCCGCGCGGCGCGGCTGTCCGGTCTCGGGCCACGGAACCTCCTCGGCGAGCACCCGTACGGAGCCTGCCGACCAGTCCACATGCGGCGACGACTGGTCCGCGTGGAGGGTACGGGGCAGCACGCCGTGTTGCATCGCCATGACCATCTTGATCACGCCTGCGACGCCGGCGGCGGCCTGGGTGTGGGCGAGGTTGGACTTCACCGAGCCGAGCCACAGCGGCCGGTCCTCGGGGCGGTCCTGACCATAGGTGGCGATCAGGGCCTGTGCTTCGATCGGGTCACCCAGGACGGTGCCGGTGCCGTGCGCCTCCACGGCGTCGACCTGCTGGGCCGTCAGCCGGGCGTTCTCCAGTGCCTGCTTGATGACGCGCTGCTGCGAAGGGCCGTTGGGGGCCGTCAGGCCGTTGCTGGCGCCGTCCTGGTTGACGGCGGTGCCGCGCACCACTGCAAACACCGGGTGCCCATTGCGCCGCGCGTCGGACAGCCGCTCCAGGAGCAGCATGCCGACACCCTCACCCCAGCCTGTGCCGTCCGCGTCGGCGGAGAAGGCCTTGCAGCGGCCGTCGCCGGCCAGGCCGCGCTGGCGGCTGAAATCGACGAACGCCTCGGGGGTGGACATCACGGTGACGCCGCCGGCCAGGGCCAGTGTGGACTCGCCCCGCCGCAGCGACTGGCAGGCCAGGTGGAGGGCGACCAGCGACGAGGAGCACGCCGTGTCGATGGTGACGGCGGGACCTTCGAGGGCGAGTGCGTAGGCGACTCGTCCCGAGGCGATGCTCGCGGAACTGCCGGTACCCAGAAATGCTTCGACGCCGTCGGGGACGGCGTACAGGCGGGCGGCATAGTTGTGGTAGATAACGCCGGCAAAGACGCCGGTGCGGCTGCCGCGCAGGGTGTTGGGGTCGATTCCGGCTCGCTCGAACGCCTCCCATGAGGTCTCCAGCAGCAGTCGCTGCTGCGGATCCATCGCCAACGCCTCACGGGGCGAGATCCCGAAGAAGGCGGCGTCGAACTCGGTTGCCCCGTGCAGGAAACCGCCTTCGTTGACGTAGGAGGTGCCCGGATGTTCGGGGTCCGGATGGTAGATGGCGTCGAGGTCCCAGCCACGGTTGACGGGGAAGCCGTCGACGGCGTCCTGACCGTTGCTGACCAGCTGCCACAGGTCTTCGGGGGAGCTGACGTCGCCGGGGAACCGGCAGCTCATGCCGACGATCGCGATCGGCTCCTGGTCTGCGGCTTCCACCTCCTGGAGGCGCTGGCGGGTCTGGGCCAGATCGGCCGTCACCCACTTGAGGTAGTCACGAAGCGTCTCTTCATTCGCCATTACATGCCCACCTCTTCAACGCAATCCGGTCAGTTGCAAGTCGTTCGACGAATTTCACCGGAATGAACTCGCAGTAATGGCCGGCGACATGAATGAACTCCCCGGGAGAGGTTGTCGGCAACTTCGGCTATCAGGAGCTTCACCAGGATCGACTACTGCATATCGCTTTCAGAGATTATGGGTGGGCTCGACCGGCCTCAACCCCTAACCTGCCCCTAGGGGCTGCATTTGTGTGTGGCTCCGCCCATCCGTATTCGGGGCTCAGCGGCCCCCGTTCCCATGCAGCAGCAGGTGCCCCCTGCCCGGACTGCTGGCGGCAGTCCGGGCAGGGGGCACCTGCTCACTCCGTGGCGCGCCCGCCTACGACCTGCCGAGCTGGTCGTGGATGAAGGCGAAGAGTTCCTCGTCCGAAGCGGCCTGGAGCTGCTCGGTGTCGACCGCTGCGGCAACCGGCTCCGCAGCGGACGACACACGTCCGAGCAGAGTCTGGAGCCGGGAGGCCAAGGCAGCGCAGGCCTCGCCGTCAGGGGCGGCTGCTGCGAACGCTGCCTCCAGGCGGTCCAGTTCGGCCAGCAGCGGCTGGGCGGACGCGTCGGCCGCCGGGGCGGTCTCGGCGAGGAGGAGTTCGGCCAGTGCGGCGGGCGTCGGGTGGTCGAAGACCAGCGTCGCGGACAGCCGCAGGCCGGTGGCCGCGTTCATCCGGTTCCGCAGCTCGACCGCCGTGAGGGAGTCGAATCCAAGCTCCTTGAAGGCCCGTTCAGCCACGACGTCCTCCGGTCCCGCATGCCCGAGGACGGCCGCGACCTGCGTGCAGACCAGCTCGAGCAGCAGCTTGTGGCGGTCCTCCTCGACGAGCCCGGCCAGGCGCTGCTTCAGCGTCGGGCCTTCGGCGACCGTGGCGGCCCGAACTGCGCGGCGCGCGGGAGTGCGCACCAGGCTGCGGAGCAGCGGCGGCACCAGCGCGGGGTCCGCGTGGGAGCGCAGGCCGACGACGTCGAGGCCCATGGGGGCGACGGCGGCCCGACCGAGGGTGGCGGCGGTGTCGAGGAGCGCCAGGCCCTCGGGCGAGGACAGCGGTGTGATGCCGCCGCGGGCCATCCGCTGGAGGTCTGCCTCGTCGAGCGCGCCGGTCATGCGGCTGCTCTCGGCCCACAGGCCCCAGGCGAGCGAGAGTCCGGCGAGTCCGGCCGCGTGGCGGTGCCTGGCCAGCGCGTCGAGGAAGGCGTTGGCCGCCGCGTAGTTGCCCTGCCCGGCGCCGCCGAAGGTGCCGGCGACGGAGGAGAACAGCACGAAGGCCGCGAGGTCGGCCGAGGCGGTGAGCTCGTGGAGGTTCAGTGCGGCGTCGACCTTGGGACGCAGCACCGTATCCACCCGCTCGGGCGTGAGCGCCGAGACTACGCCGTCGTCGATGACGCCGGCGGTGTGGACCACGGCGGTGAGCGGGTGCTCGGCGGGTACGGAGGCCAGAAGGGCGGCGAGGGCGTCCCGGTCGGCAGCGTCGCAGGCGGCGACGGTGACGTCAGCACCGAGCGCGGTCAGCTCGGCGACGAGCTCGGCCGCCCCCGGCGCGCCGGGTCCGCGCCGACTGGTCAGCAGCAGGTGCCGGGCCCCGTGCTCGGCCACAAGATGCCTGGCGACCAGCGCGCCGAGGGTGCCGGTGGCACCGGTGACCAGGACGGTTCCCTCCCGGTCCAGGGGCGGCGGCACGGTGAGTACCACCTTGCCGATGTGCTTGGCCTGGCTGACGAAGCGGAACGCCTCGGGGGCGCGGCGGATGTCCCAGGTGGTGACGGGCAGGTGCTGGAGGGCTCCGCTCTCGAACAGGGCCAGGACGGCGGTGAGCATCTCGTTGATGCGGTCAGGTCCGGCCTCGATGAGGTCGAACGCCCGGTAGCGGACACCGGGGTGTTCGACGGCGACCTGTTCGGGGGTGCGGACGTCGGTCTTGCCCATCTCGACGAAGCGGCCTCCGCGCGGCAGCAACCGCAGCGAGGCGTCGACGAACTCCCGCGCGAGGGAGTCGAGGACGACGTCCACACCACGCCCGCCGGTGGCGGCGAGGAAGCTCTGTTCGAACTCCAAGTCGCGGGAGGACGCGATGTGCTTCTCATCCAGACCCATGCCGCGCAGCGCGTCCCACTTGCCCGGACCCGCTGTCCCGTAGACCTCGGCGCCCAGATGGCGGGCGAGTTGGACTGCGGCCATGCCGACACCGCCGGCGGCAGCGTGCACCAGAAGCGACTCGCCCTGCTGCATACCGGCGAGGTCGACCAGGGAGTAGTAGGCGGTGAGGAACACCACCGGGACGGACGCCGCCTGGGCGAAGGTCCAGTTGTCGGGCATCCGGGTGACCATGCGCCGGTCGGTGACCGTGACTGGCGCGAATCCGCCGGAGAGCATGCCAAGCACCCGGTCGCCGACGGCCAGGTCGGTGACGCCGGGGCCGACCTCCAGGACGACGCCCGCGCCTTCGAGGCCGAGCAGCCCGGCGTTGCCGGGGTACATGCCGAGAGCGTTGAGGACGTCGCGGAAGTTGAGTCCGGTGGCGCGGACGCCGATGCGGATGTGACCGGGGTCGAGGGGTGCGACCGCAGCGGGGAACTCGATCAGTTCGAGGTTCTCCAGGGTGCCCTTGACCGGGATGCCGAGCCGCCAGGCGACAGCGTCCTCGGGCGGAGTGAGCGCGGCGTCGGTCGGGATCCTGACCAGCCTGGGCACATAGCAGTCCCCCCGACGGACGGCCAGTTCCGGTTCGCCGGTGGCCAGTGCGTCGGGCAGCACGGCATAGGAGCCGGCGTCGTCGTCCAGGTCGAGCAGGACGAAGCGCTCCGGGTTCTCGGACTGGGCGGAGCGGATCAGGCCCCACACTGAGGCGTGTGCCAGGTCGGCGTTGTCCTCGCCGGCGAGTGCGGCGACGGCTCCCCGGGTCACCAGCACCAGTCGGGCGGCGGCGAACCGGTCGTCGGCCAACCAGGCCTGGGCCAGGGCGAGCGCGCGGTGGGTGGCGCCTCGGACGGCGTCAGCCGAGTGCGGGGCTTCGCCCGGTCCGCCGTCGGCCGACACGGGCAGAGTGCAGTGGACGAGCACCGTGTCCGGGACGGCCGTGCCCGCGTCGACGGCGGCGGCCAGCGCGGGCAGGTCGGAGTAGGCCTCGGCGGCGATGCCCTCCGCGCGGAGGATGGTGCCGAGGTCGTCGCCGAGGACGGCCCAGCGGCCGGTCTCCGGTGCCTTCGCCGCCGTCTCGGACTGCGGGAGCGCCGTCCAGTCCACCTGGAACAGCGAGTCGTGGTATGCGCTGCGTGCGCCCCGCAGCTGTTCCGCGGAGACCGGGCGCAGCACCAGGGAGTCGACTGTCGCCACAGGTGCGCCGGTGGTGTCGGCGAGGACGAGGGCGACCGAGTCCGTGCCCCGGGGGGTGATCCGGACCCGGACCGCCGTGGCACCCACGGCGTGCAGGGACACGCCGCTCCAGGCGAACGGCAGTCGGCCCTGTTCACCTCCCGACTCCTGCAGGAAGGTACCGTGCAGCGCGGCGTCGAGCAGGGCCGGATGTAGCCCGAACAGGCTGCCGTCCGCCTCAGCCGCCTCAGGCAGGGCGATCTCGGCGAAGACCTCGTCGCCCCGGAGCCAGGCGGCCTTCAGGCCCTGGAAGGTGGGGCCGTAGCTGAATCCGCCGGCGTCCAGGCGCTCGTAGAGTCCCGCGACATCGACCGCTTCGGCGCCTGCGGGGGGCCAGGCCGTGAGGTCGTCCGATGGCAGCACCTCGCGTCGGCCGTCGCCGCTGGCGAGCGCACCGCTGGCGTGCCTGGTCCACGGCTCGTCGGGAGCCACGTTCTCGGCGCGCGAGTACAGGCTCAGCGGACGGGTCCCCTCCTCGTCGGGGGGGCTCAGCCAGAGCTGGATCTGGATTCCACCGGAGGCGGGCAGCACCAGCGGGGCTTCGAGCGTGAGTTCCTCCAGGCGGTCGCAGCCGACCTGGTCGCCGGCCCGGATGGCGAGTTCCACGAACGCGGTTCCCGGCAGCAGCACCGTGCCGGAGACGGCGTGGTCGGCGAGCCAGGGGTGGGTCTGCAGGGACAACCGCCCGGTGAACAGGTACCCGTCGGACTCGGCGAGCGGAGAGGCGGCGCCGAGAAGCGGGTGCCCGGGGGCGACCAGCCCGGCCGAGGCAACGTCAGCGGCCCACAGCGCGGGTGCCTCCAACCAGTAACGCTCGCGCTGGAACGCGTAGGTGGGCAGGTCGACCCGCTGAGCGCCGGTTCCGGCGAACACGGCCTCCCAGTCCGGGCTCAGGCCGCGCGCGTGCGCACCCGCCACGGCGGTGGTGAGCGTCACCGGTTCGGGGCGTCCGGTGCGCAGGGCGGGCACCAGGATCGCGCCGTCGGTCTCCTCCAGGCAGTGCTGGGCCATGGCGGTGAGGACTGCGTCGGGGCCGAGCTCCAGGAAGACGCTGACGCCTTCGCGCTCCAGTGTCTGCACGGCGTCGCAGAAGCGGACGGCCTCGCGGACGTGCCGCACCCAGTACTCCGCCGAGCACAACTCGTCGGTCGAGGCTGGGACACCGGTGAGCGTGGAGACCACCGGGATACGCGGAGCGCGATAGTCCAGACCCTCGGCGACCTTGCGGAAGTCGTCGAGCATGCCGTCCATCAACGGTGAGTGGAAGGCATGACTCACCGTCAACCGCTTGACTCTGCACCCCAGTTCCTCGAAGTGCGCGGCGATCGCCAGCACCTCGGCCTCCTCACCGGAGACCACCACCGCCGCCGGACCGTTCACCGCAGCAACCGATACCCGGTCCTCACGGCCCACCAGCAGCGGAACCACCTCCGCTTCCGACCCCTGCACCGCCACCATCGCACCACCGCGCGGCAACTCCTGCATCAACCGCCCACGCGCCGCAACCAACACAGCCGCATCCGCCAACGACAACACACCCGCCACATGCGCCGCCGCCAACTCGCCGATCGAATGGCCAGCCAGGAAGTCGGGACGCAGTCCCCATGCCTCCACCAGCCGATACAACGCCACCTCGACCGCGAACAACCCGGTCTGGGTGTACGCGGTCTCATCCAGCAACGCAGCCTCAACCGACCCCTCGACCGCAAACACCACCTCCCGCAACGGACGCCCCAGATGCACGTCCAACTCCGCACACACCGCATCGAAGGCCGCGGCGAACACGGGGTATGCGTCATACAACTCACGCCCCATACCTACCCGCTGACTACCCTGCCCGGTGAACAGGAACGCGGCCTTGACGGTGCCGGACGCAACGCCCTGCACCAGGTTCCCGGCCGGCTCGCCGCTCGCCAGGGCCTGCAGGCCGCGCAGGAGTTCGTCCTGGTCACTGCCGATCACCGCCGCCCTGTGGTCGAGGCTGCTGCGGGAGGTGGCGAGGGAGTACCCGATGTCGGCGGGGTGCGGATCTGTGTCGCCCGCCAGTTGCCGGTGCAGCTTCGCGGCCTGGGCTCGCAGGGCATCCGCACTCTTGGCGGACAGCACCCACGGAACCACCGTGCGTACGTCGTCCTCATCTCCCACAGCGGAGGGTTCCTGCGCGGGTGCCTGCTCGATGATCGCGTGCGCGTTGGTGCCGCTGACGCCGAACGAGGAGACCCCCGCGCGACGCGGCTGCCCGGTCTCGGGCCACGGAGTGGCCGCGGTGAGCAGCGAGACGGCGCCCGCCGACCAGTCCACGTGCGGCGTGGGCTCGCCCACGTGGAGGCTCTGCGGGAGCACGCCGTGCCGCATCGCCATCACCATCTTGATGATCCCGGCGGCACCAGCGGCGGCCTGGGTGTGGCCGAGGTTGGACTTGATCGAACCCAGCCACAGCGGCCGATCGTCGTCCCGATCCTGACCGTAGGTGGCGATCAGGGCCTGCGCCTCGATCGGGTCACCGAGCACTGTGCCCGTGCCGTGCGCCTCCACCGCGTCGACCTGGTCCGGGGTGAGGCCGGCATTGGCCAGGGCCTGGCGGATCACCCGCTGCTGCGACGGACCGTTCGGCGCCGTCAAGCCGTTGCTGGCGCCGTCCTGGTTGACTGCGGTACCGCGCACGATCGCCAGCACCGGGTGCCCGTTGCGCCGGGCGTGCGACAGCCGCTCGACGAGCAGCATCCCGACGCCCTCGGCCCAGCTGGTGCCGTCGGCGTCGGCGGAGAACGACTTGCAGCGGCCGTCGGCGGCCAGGCCGCGCTGGCGGCTGAAGTCGATGAAGGTGTCAGGCGTGGACATCACGGTGACGCCGCCGGCCAGCGCCAGCGTGCACTCGCCGGAGCGCAACGCCTGGCTCGCGAGGTGGAGGGCCACCAGCGAGGAGGAGCAGGCGGTGTCGACGGTGACCGCCGGACCCTCCAGGCCGAAGGTGTAGGACACCCGTCCGGAGGCGACGCTGCCGGAGCTGCCGGTACCCAGGTAGCCCTCGACGCCCTCGGGGATGGCGGGCAGGCGGGAGACGTAGTCGTGGTACATGACGCCGGCGAAGACGCCCGTGCGACTGCCGTGCATCGAGAGCGGATCGATGCCGGCCCGTTCGAACGCCTCCCAGGACGCTTCGAGCAACAGGCGCTGCTGCGGGTCCATCGCCAGCGCCTCGCGCGGGTTGATGCCGAAGAACCCCGGGTCGAAGGCGCTGGCGTCGTGCAGGAAGCCGCCTTCGCGGGCGTAGGAGGTGCCCTGACGCTCCGGGTCGGGGTCGTAGAGCGCCTCCAGGTTCCAGCCTCGGTCGACCGGGAACGCGGACACGCCGTCGCCCCCGGTGGAGACGAGCCTCCACAGCTCCTCGGGCGAGGACACTCCGCCTGGGTAGCGACAGGCCATGCCGATGATGGCGATCGGGTCGTCGTCGAGCGATGCCGTGACGGCCGGCACGGCGGCGTCGGCATCGGCGTCCGAGCCGAGAAGCTCGGTGCGCAGCTGCTCGGCGAGGGCGGCCGGGGTGGGGTAGTCGAAGACCAGGGTGGCGGGCAGCCGCAGCCCGGTGGCGGTGCTCAGACGGTTGCGCAGCTCGACGGCGGTCAGCGAGTCGAAGCCGAGCTCCTTGAAGGCCAGTCCCGGTTCGACGGCGTCCGCGCCGGCGTGACCTAGCACGGCGGCCACCTGACCGGTGACCAGGCCGAGGAGGGCCTTGGCGCGCTCGGCCGCAGGCAGCGTCGCCAGGTGCTGCGCGAGCGAGGCAGCGGCGGAGTCTGCGTCGGCGGCCTGCGCGGAGCGCCGAGCGGGTGCCCGAACCAGGCCCCTGAGCAGGGCGGGCAGCGCCGGGGAGGCTGCCTGGGCACGCAGTCCGGCGAGGTCGAGCCGCATCGGGACGTAGGTCGCGCCGCCCAGCGCGGTGGCGGTGTCGAGGAGCGCCAGGCCCTCCTCTGAGGAGAGCGCGGCGACGCCGGCCCTGGTGATGCGGTGCAGATCGGCCTCGTCGAGCGCACCGGTCATGCCGCTGCGCTCGGCCCACAGGCCCCAGGCAAGCGAGGTCGCCGGCAGGTCGGCGGCCCGTCGGTGCTGTGCGAGGGCGTCCAGGTAGGCGTTGGCCGCAGCGTAGTTGGCCTGTCCCGGGCCGCCGAGGGTGGCGGCCGCTGCCGAGAAGAGTACGAAGGCCGCGAGGTCGGCCGTGGCGGTGAGCTCGTGGAGGTTCAGTGCGGCGTCGACCTTGGGACGCAGCACCGTATCCATCCGCTCGGGCGTGAGCGCGGAGACGACGCCGTCGTCGATGACGCCGGCGGTGTGAACGACCGCAGTGAGCGGGTGCTCGGCCGGCACCGAGGCCAGCAGCGCCGCCAGGGCCTCCCGGTCGGCAGCGTCGCAGGCGGCGACGGTGACGTCAGCGCCCAGCGCGGTCAGCTCGGCGACGAGCTCGGACGCTCCCGGGGCGCCGGGTCCGCGTCGGCTGGTCAGCAGCAGGTGCCGGGCCCCATGCGCTACCACCAGATGCCTGGCCACCAGTGCGCCGAGGGTTCCGGTGGCACCGGTGACCAGGACTGTGCCCTGCGGATCGAGGCCGCCCAGACCGATGTCGTCTGACTCACCGTCGTCAGCTGCCGCGACTCGGGCGAGCCTCGGTATGTGCACCGCACCTGCGCGCAGCGCGAGCTGCGGCTCGCCGCCCGCGACGGCGTTCGGCAGCATCGCCGCTGACGCCTCGTCCAGGTCGAGATCGAGCAGGACCAGCCGCCCGGGGTGCTCGCTCTGCGCCGATCGGACGAGCCCCCACACGGCGGCGGCGGCCAGGTCGGCGATGTCCTCGGCGCGCGTGACAGCCATGGCGCCCCGGGTGACCAGCACCAGGCGGGCGTCGGCGAGACGGTCGTCGGCGAGCCATTGCTGCACCAGGGCGAGCGTTCGGCACACCGTCGCGTGCACGGCGGCCGCGTTCCCGTCCGGCTCGGTGCGCACCACCGTCAGGACGGTCTCCGGTAGCTCCGTGCCCGCCTCGACTGCCTCGACCAGCGCTGCGAGGTCGGGGTATGCCGGGCAGGCGGAGCCGCCTTCGCGCAGGCCGAGGTCGTCATCGCCGAGCACCGCCCAACCGACGGTGGACCCGGTGGCGGGTGCCGGGGACGTCTGCCACTCCACCGTGAACAGCGACTCAAGGTGGACCGCGCGGGCGGCTTGTACCTGCGCGGCCGAGACCGGGCGCAGGAGCAGCGAGTCCACGGCGGCGACGGGGGCGCCGGTGCCATCGGCGACGGTAACCGCGACCGCGTCCTCGCCAGCCGGGGAAAGGCGCACCCGCAGGGTGTCCGCGCCCGAGGCGTGCAGGGCGACCCCGCTCCAGGCGAACGGGAGCCGTCCGGACTCGCTGGGACGCAGCAGCGTGCCCATGCCGACGCCATGCAGTGCAGCGTCCAGCAGGGCGGGGTGCAGACCGAAGAGGCGGGCGTCGGCTCGGGCGTGCTCGGGCAGCCGGACGTCGGCGAAGACCTCGTCGCCCAACTGCCAGGCGGCGCGGAGCCCCTGGAAGACCGGGCCGTAGCCGAAGCCTGCCTCGGCCAGGTGGTCGTAGAGTCCGTCGATCGGTACCGGCACGGCACCCGCCGGTGGCCAGCTGTCCAGACCGAGTTGCTCGGCCGGGCTGCCGGCGGCGGCCGGTGCGAGCACGCCGGTGGCGTGCCTGGTCCAGACATGATCTGGGGTCAGGGCCGCGCCGCCCGCGGTCTCGTCGGGCTCGGGGCGGGAGTGGAGGGTGAAGGTGCGGCTGCGGGAGCCGTCAGTCTCGCCCACCGCGAGCTGGATCTGGACCGCGCCGCGCTCGGGCAGCGCCAGCGGGGCCTCCAGCGTCAGCTCGGCGAGGAGGTGGCAGCCGACGTGGTCACCGGCCCGGATCGCCAGCTCCACGAATGCGGTGCCGGGCAGCAGGACGGTTCCCATGACGGCGTGGTCGGCGAGCCAGGGGTGTGTCTGCAGGGACAGCAGTCCGGTGAACAACACGCCGTCGGCGTCAGCGAGGGCGACTGCGGCGCCGAGCAGCGGGTGGTCTGCCGCGCCAAGTCCCGCCGAGGTCACGTCGCCGAGCCACCCCGCGGGGGGCTCGGGCCAGTGGCGTCGACGTTGGAAGGCGTAGGTGGGGAGTGGAACCTGGGTGCCGCCCCAGCCTGCGGACACCGCCCGCCAGTCGGGTGCGGCACCGCGGACGTGGGTCCGGGCCAGTGCGGTCAGTAGGGTCTGCGCCTCGGGGCGTCCCGTGCGCAGGGCGGGCACCAGCGCCGCGCCGTCGGTCTCCTCCAGGCAGTGCTGGGCCATGGCGGTGAGGACTGCGTCGGGGCCGAGCTCCAGGAAGGTGGTCACGCCGTTGGCGTCGAGCCAGCGCACGGCGTCGCAGAAGCGGACGGCCTCGCGGACGTGCCGCACCCAGTACTCCGCCGAGCACAACTCCTCGGTCGCCAGCGTCCCGCCGGTGAGCGTGGAGACCACCGGGATACGCGGAGCGCGATAGTCCAGCCCCTCGGCGACCTTGCGGAAGTCGTCTAGCATGCCGTCCATCAACGGCGAGTGGAAGGCATGACTCACCGTCAACTGCTTGACCCTGCGACCGAGTTCCTCGAAGTGCGCCGCGATCGCCAGCACCTCGGCCTCCCTACCGGAGACCACCACCGCCGCCGGACCGTTCACCGCTGCAACTGACACCCGGTCCTCACGGCCCACCAGCAGCGGCACCACCTCCGCCTCGCTAGCCTGCACCGCCACCATCGCACCACCGCGCGGCAGGTCCTGCATCAACCGCCCACGCGCCGCAACCAACACAGCCGCATCCGCCAACGACAACACACCCGCCACATGCGCCGCCGCCAGCTCACCCACCGAGTGCCCCGCCACGAAATCCGCAGCCAGACCCCAGTCCTCGACCAGCCGATACAACGCGACCTCGACCGCGAACAAACCGGTCTGCGTGTACGCGGTCTCATCCAGCAACGCAGCCTCTGCCGACCCCTCGACCGCGAACACCACCTCCCGCAACGGACGCCCCAGATGCACGTCCAACTCCGCACACACCGCATCGAAAGCGGTAGCGAAAACAGGGAAGGCGTCATACAATTCACGCCCCATACCCACCCGCTGACTACCCTGACCCGTGAACAGGAACGCGGTCCTGCCCTCGGCCGCGACGACGCCCTGCACCAGGTTCGGCGCAGACTCGCCTGCGACCAGCGCGTCCAGACCCGCCAGCAGTTCGTCACGGTCGCCGGCAAGCACCGCGGCGCGGTGGTCCAGCGCGGCGCGGGTGGTGGCCAGCGAGTGGGCCAGGTCGGCCTGGGAGAGGTCGGGGACGGTGTCGAGGTGCGCGCGCAGTCGCGCGGCCTGGGCCCGCAGCGCTTCGGCCGTGCGGCCCGACACCAGGTGCGGCAGCAGTTCGGGGGCGGCGTCCTGCGGTGCTTTGGGCACGGCCGGCTGGGCGGGGGCCTCCTGTGGCGCCTGCTCGATGATGGCGTGCGCATTGGTGCCGCTGACGCCGAACGACGACACGCCCGCGCGACGCGGCTCGCCGGTCTCGGGCCATGACCTGGCCGCGCTCAGCAGCGCGACGCCGCCGGAGGACCAGTCCACGTGCGGCGAGGGCTCGTCGACGTGCAGGGTCTGTGGGAGAACGCCGTGCCGCATGGCCATCACCATCTTGATGACGCCCGCGACACCGGCGGCGGCCTGGGTGTGGCCCAGGTTGGACTTCACCGAACCCAGCCACAACGGCCGGTCGTCGGGGCGCTCCAGACCGTAGGTGGCGAGCAGCGCCTGCGCCTCGATCGGGTCACCGAGCACTGTGCCCGTGCCGTGCGCCTCGACCACGTCGACCTGGTCCGGGGTGAGGCCGGCATTGGCCAGGGCCTGCCGGATCACCCGCTGCTGCGACGGACCGTTCGGCGCGGTCAGGCCGTTGCTGGCGCCGTCCTGGTTGACGGCCGAGCCGCGGATCACGGCGAGCACCGGATGCCCGTGGCGGCGCGCGTCGGACAGCCGCTCCAGGAGCAGCATCCCCACGCCCTCGCCCCAGCCGGTCCCGTCCGCAGCCGCCGCGAAGGACTTGCAGCGACCGTCGGGGGCGAGCCCCCGCTGGCGGCTGAACTGGACGAAGGCCCGCGGGCTGGACATCACCGTGACGCCGCCGGCCAGGGCCAGCGAGCACTCCCGCTGCCGCAGCGCCTGCACGGCCAGGTGCAGCGCCACCAGCGAGGACGAGCAGGCGGTGTCGACGGTGACCGCCGGCCCCTCCAGGCCGAAGGTGTAGGACACCCGGCCCGAGATCACGCTCGCGGCGTTGCCGGTGAGGGTGTATCCCTCGACGCCTTCAGGGACTTGGTGCAGCAGTTCGCTGTAGTCCTGGCCGTTGGTTCCGGCGAAGACGCCGGTCCTGCTGCCCTTCAGCGAGGTCGGGTCGATGCCCGCCCGCTCCAGCACCTCCCACGACGCCTCCAGGAGCAGCCGCTGCTGCGGGTCCATTCCGAGCGTCTCGCGCGGGCTGATCCCGAAGAAGGCTGCATCGAACTCCGGGGCGTCGTACAGGAAGCCGCCCTGCTGGGTGTAGCTGGTGCCCTGCTGGTCGGGGTCCTCGTCGAAGAGTGAGGCGACGTCCCAGCCACGGTCGGCCGGAAAGTCACCGATCGCGTCCCTGGCCTCGGCCACCAGTTGCCACAGATCCTCGGGGGAGTTCACTCCGCCCGCGAACCGGCAACTCATCGATACCAGGGCGATCGGCTCCGAGTCGCCCGACTCCACCTCGCGCAGCCGCTGGCGGGTCTGGTGCAGGTCCCCAGTCACGCGCTTCAGATAGTTGAGGAGCTTGTCCTGATCCACTGTTGGAACCTCACCAATTCGATGACTGCAAGTACGTGCGGGTTGGTTGCGGAGCGGTCAGGCCATGCCCAGCTCGTTGTCGATGAAGGCGAAGAGCTCGTCGGCCGAGGCCGACTGCAGCTTCTCGGTCACTTGGGCGTCGGGCTCCTGCAGCTGCGGGGTGCTGCTCCACTTGGCCAGCAGGGTCTGCAGGCGGGCGGCGACGTCCGCACGGACGTCCTCGTCCTCGGTGACCGTCGCGAGCGCGGCCTCCAGACGGTCGATGTCCGCGAGCGATGCGCCGTCCTGCGCCCGGTCACCGGGCAGCAGGTCCGCCCGCAGGCGGGCAGCCAGAGCGGCTGGAGTCGGGAAGTCGAACACCAGGGTCGCCGGCAGCCGAAGCCCGGTGGCCGCGCCGAGGCGGTTGCGCAGCTCCAGGGCGGTCAGCGAGTCCAGCCCGAGTTCCTTGAACGCCCGGCCGGCGCCCACTTCCTCGGGCGTCTCGTGTCCCAGCGCTGCCGCCGCGTGGGCCCGCACCAGGTCCAGGACTGCCTGCTCCCTTTCCAGCTCGGCCATCCCCGCCAGGCGCTGGCGCAGGGCGGAGCCGTCGGCGGGCCCTTGCTCCGCTGCGATCCCGTCGGCCGCTGCTGGCCGGCGGGCTGCGGGCAACTCGTCCAGCAGAGCACTGGCACGGACGGCGGTGAAGCCCGGAGCAAAGCGTTGCCAGTCGATGTCCGCGACCGTGACCACAGTCTCGTCCAGGTCCAGGGCCTGCTGGAGGGCGGCGATCGCCGACTCCGGCCGCATGCCGGGCAGCCCGGCACGGTCCAGCCTGTCACCGATCAGGCCGTCGGCCGCCATGCCCGTCCCGCCCCACCTGCCCCAGGCCACCGAGGTGGCGGGCAGCCCGTCGGCCCGCCGGCACTCGGCGAAGGCGTCCAGGTAGGCGTTGGCCGCTGCGTAGTTGCCTTGTCCGGCGTCGCCCAGCGTGCCGGCGATGCCGGAGAACAGGACGAATGCAGTCAGGTCGAGTTCGCGGGTCAGTTCGTGCAGGTTCTGCGTCGCGTCCACCTTGGGGCGCAATACGCCCGCGACGCGCTCGGGCGTCAGCGAATCCAGAACGCCGTCGTCGAGGACTCCGGCGGTGTGCATTACCGCTGTGAGGGGTGTTTCGGTGGGTATCGAGGCCAGCAGGTCGGCCAGAGCGTCGCGGTCGGCCACGTCGCAGGCCGCGATGGTGACCCGGGCGCCCAGC
>NZ_JBGCBY010000048.1:0-38171 GCF_041262165.1 Streptacidiphilus sp. MAP12-16 | reverse complement strand
CCGCCCACCGACCACACCACCGCCTCCCGGCCCCATTCGCCCCCAACCCGCACCACACCGTCCGCACCGCCCACACTGCCCCCCCACAGCCCACCCCCAGCCCACCAGGCCGAGGATGTCGCGGGTGCCGTCGGCGGTGACAGCCAGGGCCACGTAGATCGGACGGTTCACCACCTGGCTGTCGCGGACCTTCACGTGCACGCAATCGATGAAGACCACCGGATAGACGACGTCCAGGGGGCGGTTCTGCCATTCGACCATGCCCGCCAGCACGCTGTCGGTGATCGTGGAGATGGTCTGCTTGGAGACCTCGGTGCCGTAGACCTCCCGCAGATGGGCGGAGATCTCCCCGTGGGTCAGGCCCTTCGCCGACAGGGACAGCACCATCTCGTCCACCCCGCTCAAGCGCCGCTGGCGCTTGCGCACCAACTGCGGCGCGAAGGTGCCCTCCCGGTCCCGGGGCACCGCGATCTCGACGAGTCCCACCTCGGTGGTCACCGTCTTGGACCGGTGGCCGTTGCGGTGGTTCGGCACCTGGTCGCCGGTGGTCACCTCGTGCCGGCCCCGGCCCAGGTGGTCAGTCAGCTCACATTCGAGCGCCGACTCCAGCACTCGCTTGGTGAGCTCGGCCAGCAGGCTGCCCTCACCGGTCAGTTTCATCCCGCCGGCCCTGGCCTGGGCCACCAGCTGGCCGACCAGGTCCCGCTCCAGCACCTCCAGCCCAGCGTCCCCAGCTCCAGGCAGGGCCGCCTCGCCGACCTCGGTCTCATTCGTCACGTTAGTCATCAACTAGCGCTTCCTGTCCGGGACTTCCCACCCTTCACCGTACAGACCCGCAGGACACGGCCTAGTCGTTCAGGTGGGCGAGGATCAGGTTGGGGTCCTTGGCGGTGACATAGGCGGCGCTCAGCACGTAGACGGTGTCGCCGCGCAGGGCGATGGACGTGGGGTTCTGCAGACCGTCGGCCGGGGTCAACACGATGGAGTGGCTGCCGTCGGGCTGGACGAGCGCGACCTCACTCGGGCCGTTGAGGGCGGCCAGCAGCTGGTCGCCGTGGCCGGTGAAGGCGAAGTCGTCGATCCCCGGCAGACCGATGGCCTCGGTCTGGACCTCGCCGGCGCGCCCGTCCCGGAGGATGGGGATGCGCAGGACGGTGCCCTTGTCGAGGTTGGTGGCCCAGACTGCGCCGTTGTGGATCTTCAGGCCGTTGGCACCCAGAAATCCGGTGGAGGCTAGTTCGGGGGCGGTGGACCAGGCGGTGGGGGTACCGCCGGTGGTGGGCACGCTCCAGATGGTGCCGAGCACGGAGTCGGTGACGTAGAGAGTGCGGGTGCGAGGGTCCAGCGCCAGGCCGTTGGGCAGGCCGTCCGCAGGCAGCGCGGCGATCCGCTGCGGTTCGCCGCCGGGGCGCAGGCGCCACACGCCAGTGAGGTCAGGGGTGCCGGTGGCGTAGAGGAAGTACAGGGTGCCGTCGTGGGCACGGACAATGCCGACGGTCAGCGGGAAGCCCAGGACCGGGGTGTGGATACCCCTGTCGGCGGGCAGGGGCAGGGTGGCCAGGATCCGGATGGTGCCCTTGGGGGAGACCTCGGCGATCTGGCGGCCCTCGGCGAAGGTGACGTACGCGGCGCCGCCCGGTGCCAGGGCGACGTTCTCCGGCGTCTGACCCTTGGTCAGGTCGAAGTGCACGGCGATCCGCGCGCTGCTCAGCGGGGCGGAGACGGCCGACGCCGACACCGGACTGAGCGCTGCGGCAGCGGCCGCGACAAGGACAGCCGCCGATACAGCGGATGTGGAGAGCTTATTGAACATGATTCCTTCACTGGTTTTCGGGCATGCGGCAGCAACGCGCCGACGCACGGGTTGGGACAGGTGGATTCTGCACGGGGCCGTGCGGCGCCGGGGCTGCTCGTGGCGGCGGCCGGTCGTCGGCCGTGCCCGGGTGGGCCTGGTCCTCGCAGGTGCTGGCCGAGCGCCCGGTGACATCGTGTGTGGTCAGCCAGTGCCAGCCCTGGGCCGCAGCTGTACCGGGTCGGTCGGGATGGTGTTCTGGGTGATGGCCTGGGCGAGCAGGGCCAGCGCGGCCCGCGAGGGCGAGCCCGCCTCCGTGGTGGCGACCACGAGGTTGGGACCCGGCCCGTGGCTCAGGGTCTGCTGAACCACGGTCAGCGGGCCGACCAGCGGGTGCCGCATCTCATAGGTGGCGACGGTGCACGCCTTGACCCGATGGTCAGCCCACATCGAGGCGAACTCAGGGCTGTTTGCGCTCAGTTCACCCAGCAGCGCGTGCAACGCCGTGTCCTGCGGATGCTGGGCCGCCACCAGGCGCAGGTTCCCCGCCACCGCCCTGGCCTTGCTCGGCCAGTCCGCGTACAGGTCGCGGGTATGACAGTCGAGGAACACCAGCCTGGCCATGTTGGGACGCTGTGCCGACAGGTCCGGCGCGCCACGGTCCAGGTGCCCGGCGAACAGCGCGTGGCCCAGCCGATTCCACGCCAGCACGTCACTGCGCCGGCCGAGCACGATCGCGGGAACGTCCACCAGCACGTCCAGCAACTGACCCGTCGCCTCCGTCACACGCTCCGGCGCAGGCCGCCGACCCCGAATGCGAGGCCTGTCCACCCGGGCCAGGTCATGCAGGTACCGCCGCTCGGAGCCGTCCAGCCGCAGAGCCGCTGCGATCGCGTCCAGCACCTCGGGCGACGCGCTCAGCGACTGCCCCTGCTCCAGCCGCGTGTAGTAAGAAGCGCTCACGCCCGCCAGCAGCGCCAACTCCTCGCGCCGAAGGCCCGGCACCCGCCGACGCTCCCCATAGGCGGGCACCCCGACATCCTCGGGACGCAGCTGGGAGCGCCGCGCCCGCAGAAAGTCCCCGAGCTGCGATTTTTCGGTCATGGATCGAGTATGGGCCGACCCGAAACGCGCAGCCTGCCCCAGCTGTGGATAGGCACCAGCGGGTCTGGCTCCCCGACCGGACTGGTGATGACGTGGGTGTCGCCGACACGGCACCACCCCGCACGCACCCAGGAGGACGCCTTGAGCGCCACCACCAGCGAACACGACCTCTTCGAGGCCCCGGACGCATCAGACTTCGCCTTCACCAGACGAGCATGGGTCGATGCCGCACCCGCCCGGGTCTATGACCTGGTCAGTAACGTGTCCGCGATCGGCCGCTGGAGCCCCAACGCGACCGACGTCACGTTCGACCAGGGCGCCGGGCCTCGGGTCGGCGCCTGGTTCAGCGGCCGCAATCAGAAGGACGGCAGGCAATGGACCACCCGCTCCCAAGTCGTACGAGCCGACCCCGGCGACGCCTTCACCTTCGTGGTCGGCGGCGCCGAAGACGGCATCGTGCAGTGGAGCTGGACCTTCCACCCCCAGGGACGCGGCACCGTAGTCGAGCAGTCCTGGCAACTCCTGCGCCTCGACCCGGTGCTGGGCACCACACGCGCCGACCTCGACGCACTCCGCGACTACATGACGAACAGCGTCGAAGCCACCCTGATCTCCCTCGCCCAATGGATCACCGAAGAGTGAAGTTCCTGGGTGTGGATTCGTCGACGGTGGCAGGCGAGCGACGCCCCCTGGACCCTCCATGGACGCGGTCAGCCTCGCCATCGCGCGGTAAGCCCGGCGACGCAGACGTCATCCCCGGGATACTGGTCGCCCATGGATGAGGTCAAAGTTGTCGTCGCCCATTCCGAGCGCGCGACCCTGCGCGTCGGCGATGTGTTCCTGAAGGTGGATGCCGATCAGGCGCGCATCGACGTCGAGGTCGAGGCAATGGCCCTGGCGCCGGTCCCGACCCCGGAGGTCCTGTGGCGCAAGCCGCCCGTGCTCGCGATCGCCGCGGTCCCGGGGACGGCACTCGGCCGCCTCGGCGAGCCGTCGACCGCGTCCCCGGCGGCGTGGGCCGCGGCGGGTGCCGCCATCCGGAAGTTGCACGACGCGCCGTTGCCGCCCTGGCCCGGCCGGGGAAGGGGCCTCGACGAGTTGGCGGCGGATCTCGACGGCGAGTGCGAGCGGCTCGTGACGAACGGCGTCCTGCCCGCCAGCCTGGTCACCCGCAACCGCCAGGTCGCCGAGGCCGCGCTCCGGCCATGGACTCCAAGGTTCACGCACGGCGACCTGCAGATCACTCACGTGTTCGTCGACGGTGACGAGATCACTGGCATCATCGATTGGTCCGAGGCGGGCCAGGGCGATGCCCTGTTCGACCTCGCCACCTTGACGCTCGGACACGAGGAGCACCTCGGTGACGTCGTCGCCGGCTATGGCACCGACGTCGACCTCGACGTGATCCGCGCGTGGTGGTCGTTGCGAAGCCTGCTTGTGGTTCGCTGGCTGGTCGAGCACGGCTTCGACCCGTTCACGGCGGGCTGTGAGGTCGACGTGCTGAGGTCCCGGATGTGAGGCTGTGCGGGCCCGCTGCTCAAGGACTCGTCCGGCGGTGACATCGGCGTCCACGCCAGCATCTCGGTCGCCCAAGCGCTGCTCGGAGCCGGCGCCATCGACGAAGTACGGCTCGTCGTCGCACCGGCGATCGCCGGTCATGGGCGACGGCTCTTGGACGGACTGCCGCCGATTCGCCTCGAACCGCTCCGTAGCGCGACATCGCCCAAGGGCTACCTGCTGGTTGTCCCGATTTGACCGATGAAGATCTTTGTTCTGTCGGCGTGCTCGGCCCAGACGGGCCGGTGACCGGGGTGGTGGGTGGCCTGCGGACAGCGGGCCGGAGTCACCATCCCGATCAGCCGACGGTCCGCGGTGGGGGTGCCCGCGAGTTTGAGGCAGGACGCCCGGGAAGGGTCGGTGAACCAGCGGTAGTTCGCCGGTCCGAGGAGTAGGACCTTGGCGCGTTTGATCAGGAGGTTGAGGACGTCGCGGTCGTTGTGCTGGGTTCTCGGGGCCGCGGCCGAGACTGCATCGAGCTGGGCGTCGATGCTGGCGAAGAACTCGGTGAGGCTGCGGGCGCCGGGACCGGCGGGCAGAACGCCCTGCCGGTAGTTCGGAACTCCTGACCACCAGTCGCCAGTTCCTGGACTGGACAATCTGCGCCCTACCTGCCGATGGTGGCGAGTTGGGCGACTGCGTCGGCGGGCAGCGCCAGGTCGGCGGCAGCGATGTTCTCGCGAAGGTGGGCGGGGGAGGATGTGCCGGGAATCAGGACGGTGGTGGCAGAGCGCTGGAGCAGCCAGGCCAGGGCGACCTGCTGTGGGGAGGCGCCGAGCTGGGTGGCGACGTCGGTGAGGATCCGGGATTGGAGCGGGTTGAAGCCGCCGAGGGGGAAGAACGGGGCGAAGGCGATGTTCTCGGTGGCGCAGCGGTCCACGAGTGCGTCGTCCTTGCGATTGACGAGGTTGTAGAGGTTCTGGACGGTGACGACCGGGGCGATGGTCTGTGCTTCGGTGAGCTGGGTGTCGGAGGCGCCGCTGAGCCCGAGATGGCGGATCAGGCCCTGTCGGCGCAGGTCGGCGAGAGTGCCGAACTGCTCGGCGATGGAGTCGTCGGATGCGCCCTCGAACGAGGCGATGCGCAGGTTGGCGACGTCCAGGGCGTCGAGGCCGAGGTGCTGAAGGTTCTCGTGGACCTGGGCTGTGAGGTCTGCGGGTTCCTGTGAGGGGATCCAGCCGCCGGTTTCGTCACGGCGGGCGCCGACCTTCGTGACGATGTGCAGGTCTACCGGGTAGGGGTGCAGGGCTTCCCTGATGAGCTCGTTGACGACGAAGGGTCCGTAGAAGTCGCTGGTGTCGATGTGGGTAATGCCCAGTTCGACGGCCTCGCGCAGCACGGTCAGGGCTTGGTCGCGGTCCTTGGGAGGCCCGAAGACACCGGGGCCGGCCAGTTGCATCGCGCCGAAGCCCATCCGGCTGAAGGTGAGGTTGTCGGCGAGGGTCAGGGTGCCGCCGGGAGCCGTGGTGGTCATGTCGTGCCTTTCGTTGTCTCGGCTGTTGCCGAGCCTGGAAATACTGCGAGTGCAGCGGTCCGATCGACGCTTCTGGGTCTGGGATCGAGTACGGATCTCAGTGTTGTCCGGCGAGGCGGGCCTGTGTGGCGGCGGCTTGGGGGCCGTCGGCGAACGCGGCGCCGTGGCCGGGCAGTAGCAGTGCCGTGGGCAGCTCGACAAGCCGGTCGAGGGAGGCGAGCGCTGCGGCGCTGTCGTGGGTGAAACCGCGGGAGACGAGGCACGGGCCGGTGTGCCCGATCAGGTCGTCGCGGGTAACCAGGGCGTCGCCGGTGAACAGCACGCCGAGCGCGGGGAAATGGTAGGCGACGCTGCCCTGGGTGTGTCCGGGCAATGCGATGGCCTGCGGTTGACCGGGAACCTCATCGAGGCGGTGGTCGCTGCGGAACGTGCGCACGCCGCGCACCGACTTGCCGCTGAAGCCTCCCATCCGGGCGATGTGCAGCGGGCCGCTGATCGCTGCGGGCCGGCGCAGCAGGTACGGCAACATGGAGCGTTCCGGCTTCGCGTGGCGCATGGCGCTGCGCGGCCCGTCGGCGAGGATCGCCGCGTCGGCCTGGTGGATCCAGATGTCGGCGCCGGCCTGCTGCACAGCGGCGACCAGTCCAGTGTGGTCCAGATGGCCGTGGGTGAGGAGCACCGCTCGGATGTCGCGCAACGACCTGCCGGAGCGGGTCAGGTGCTCCTGCAGTTGTCCTAGGTGGCCGGGGAGCCCGGCGTCGACCAGCAGCAGGCCGTCGGGATGGTCGACCAGGTAGAAGTTCACCATGTCGTCGCCGAGGCGCTCGACCGAGGGTGCGACCTGCTGGGCCCGATCGCGATCGGGCTGCGTGCGACGAGACATGGTTCCCTCATTGCTGCGTATCGATATTAGGTATAGTTCACTATACCCAATTTGCAAGGGACATCATTCATGCCATCGACGGGGAGCCGCAAGCGGTACGACTCGCCCAAGCGCACCGCCGCCGCGGGCCGCACCCGCGCAGCGGTGGTAGGCGCTTTTGGTGACATCCTGTTCGCCGACGGCTACCAGGCCACCACCATCCGGGCGGTCGCCGACCGCGCCGGGGTTTCGGCCGTAACCGTCTACAAGACGTTCGGCAGCAAGCAGGGCCTGATCAAGGCGCTGTGGGACATCACCCTGGCAGGCGATGACGAACCGGTGGCGATGGCCGACCGGGATCAGGCACGCGCGGTGTTCGCCGCCGATGAGCCCACGATGAAGGTGTGGCTGTACGCCGGAGCCGTCCGGGGCGTCCACGAACGGCTGGCGCCGCTGGCCGCACTGCTGGCTCAGGCCGGCCTGGAGGCGGCTGCGGTGCTGGCGACCGGTGAGCAGGAGCGGCGGGTCTCGGTCCGTACGTTCGTCGACCACCTCGCCGACTGCGGTGCGCTGCGGGGCGGCACCGATCCGGAGCATGCCACGGACGCCTGCTGGGCCCTCACCGGAACGCCGCTGTTCGCCAAGCTCACCGCCGAGGCCGGGTGGGACGGTGCTGGCTACCAGCAGTGGCTGGCCGAGATGCTCACCGCCACCCTGCTGTGAACCGGCCTCCCGGAGCGAACTCCAGACGGGCAAGGCCTGCTACGACGGCACCTATTTCGTGCCCGTCTACACGGTTATGACGCATAACGGCTGGACCCTGAACATCGCCTGATCCCGCATCGCGGGTAGGCCGACTGGGAAGATGAGGACGGTGGTCTGGCGGCGGGTACACGTCGCCGGACCACCTGCAGAGTAGGTCTTGGAGGTGGGCACGCTGGCACGTCGGTCAATTCGCGCTGGGGTGGTGACCCTTGCCGCATTCGCGGCCGTCGCCGCTACCGGCCTTTCGGCTTGGGCAATCGGCTACTTCGAAGATTCTCCCGACTCGGCGGTCACCGGTGAAGTGCTCGTGAGTACTGATGGCCGCACCTTGACAGCATCGGTGTTCTGGAACGGCTGCGAGGATCGACCTTCCCTGGTCGCCGACGAAACGTCCAGCACCGTGACCCTGCAGATCGAGAGGCACCGGCACGCTCCCGCCGGCGCGGTATGCGACCAGGGTCAGGCACAGCATCTCGCGGTGCCACTCAACCAGCCTCTGGGTAGCCGGCACCTGGGCAGCGCTGGCCAGGGGTCGGGCATCGGCACGTTCATGGCCGCGGACTTGCGGCAGCCCGGTTATCTCCCAGTCGGATACACCCCGACAGCGGACGTCGCCGCCAACGTCGACAGCCCCCCCGTGCACATTGACTACTCGGGACCGCACTTCGTCGTACCCCCGACGCCTTCGTGGGAGCGCGGCTATGCAACGAGCCGGTACGGAGCCCTGTTCATCACGCAGACGGTCGGCAACTCGGCACCGACGAGCGGGGCGTCCGTCAGCGTCAATGGCCACCCAGGACATTTCACTGTCCTCCCGCCGACGGGACAGCAAGTGGGCGAGACCCTCTCCTGGTTCGACGGCACCTACACGATGAAGATTCAGGAACAGGATCCCGGCCTCACGCAGGCAGACGTGCTGCGCGTGGCACAGAACCTGCACTGAACTGATCAACGCTACGCCCGCGCCCTCACGCGCTCCGGGCCGTGGGGGCGCAGACGTACGGACCCGAAAATGCGGAGCCCCGCCGCCAACGTCCGGACAGCCGGGCTGACGACGGCCTGTCGGTGTCGGGGTCCTGCACGGTCACCGCCGTGTCCTCCTTGTGACGTTGTCGGCCCCGGCGGCCGGTTCGGTGATCGGACAGGTCTCGCCAGCGATGGCCGCGAGCGGCCACGCGGCGCCGAAGGCCGCCGCGCCGGTTGCGCCGCTGGGCGCCCTGAGCATGAGTCCCCACCGAGCCCGGCAATGTACCGCCCCCGTGGTGCCGACCCTGTGTCGGCACCACCGCCGGGGTTGCTTTACTGCGGGAGGGGCAGGGTGGTTCCGCTGTGGTCAAAGCCCCCTGAGGAGGTCGGCTTCGGCGTCGTGGGCCAGGGGGGATGGCGTGGTGCGGGCGTCGAGGGCCAGGCGGATGGCGTGGTGGCGGTCGCGGGTGAGGCGGAGCCTGAGGCAGCACAGGATCCCGGGCAGGAGCCAGACAGCGGTGCCGATCGAGCTGAGGAAGCGGATGGTGTTCAGGGCGGTGGTGGTCGTGTGGGTGTCGCTGTATCCGGCTGCGGTCAGGGCGAGCGCGGCGAGCCACACGACCAGGGCTGCGGTGGCGGTCTGGGCGAAGGCCGCCAGTCCGTACAGGGTGCCCTCGCAGCGCCGTCCGGTGCGCAGTTCCTCCACGTCCGTGACGTCGGCGAGCAGGGACCAGCCGGTGACGGCGACTGCGGTGCTGCCCGCTGAGCTGGTGACGATCAGGGCCCAGAACAGGAGCGGGTCCCCGCGGTCGGGGAGCAGGAACAGGCTTTGGATGACTGCCCAGGTGATGGTGAACAGCAGGTAGGTGTGGGTTTTGCCGATGCGGTGGGAGAGGTGCTGGACCAGTGGGAGCCAGGCCAGGCCGCTGACGAACCAGGCGAGCATGGTCAGTGAGGCGGTGCTCTGGCTGTATCCCATGATGTGGGTGGCGTAGTAGACCGCCACGGCGCCGGTGACGCTGAGCGGGGCCCAGCCGAAGGTGAGCAGTCCCACCAGTCTGCGGACGGTGGGCGATTTGAGCAGGCTGAGGTAGGCGGCGGCCGACTCGGTGTCGGGTTCGGTGGCCTGTGCGGTGGGGTGGTGTCCTCGGGTGGTGGCCCAGGTGAGCAGGATGCCGGCGGAGGCGGCGGCGCCGCAGATCGCGGCGGCGGCTGACCAGCCTGCCCTTTCGCCCCCCATCGGGCCAGCGAGCAGTCCGGCGAGGACGAGCGGTCCTGCGGCGCCGAGCAAGGCGCCGAGCTGGGAGAACAGGGTGCGGATGGTGGCGAGCGTGGTGCGCTCTTCGTAGTCGGTGCTCAGTTCGGTGCCCAGGGCTCCGTAGGGGACGTAGAAGACGGTGAGGCTGGTGGACCAAGCCAGGACGACGGCGATGAAGTAGGCGGCGCGTGCGGTGCCGGTGAGGCCGAAGTCGGTGAACAGCAGCCAGGACGTGAGGGCGTAGGGCAGGACTGCGGCTAGGAGGAAGGGGTGTCGCTTGCCGTGCGGTGAGCGCAGACGGTCGGAGCGGCTGCCGACGTAGGGTTGGAGGACTGCGTTCCACAGGGTGCCGATGAGTGTGGCGGTGCCGCCCAGGGCGGGGCCCATGCCGACGATGTCGGTGGTGAAGTAGAGGAACAGGCTGGTGAAGGCCGTCCACATGACGGCGTTGGCCCATTCGCCTCCGCCGTAGCCCCAGCGTGTGGTCCGGGAAAGGGGTGTGACGGTGGGTACAGTGATCGTCTGGTGGATGGTCATGGCCGTGTCTCGATCACCGGCAGGGCCACGCTGGAGGGCGCGGCGGTGTCGTGGTGCAGGGTCTGATGGGCGCTCTGCCAGGTGGTTCCCGCGCTGTGGCCGGTGTTGAGGTTGCGGTCCCAGCGGTCGAAGGCGCTGCTGGATATTTCGACGCCGATGCGGTGGCCGGGAGCGAAGCGGTGTCCGGTGGCGCCGACCTGGACCTCGATCGTGTACAGGTGGCCTGGCTCGGCCTGTTGCGGTGCAAGAGCCGGGTAACGGTGCGACAGGCGCAGGATGCCCTCCTGGACGAGCTGGGTGCGGCCGTCGGTGGCGATGTCGACTAGGGCGACAGTGAAGTCCGTGTCAGGTGCGCTGGTGCGCACCGACAGGTGGGCGGTCACCTCGCCCAGGACCTCGATCGGCGCGGGTAGTGGGGCGGTGCGGTAGAGCAGGACGTCGGGGCGCCGGTGCAACGGGCGCCGGTCGTCCAGGTGCCGGGTGATCGCCCACAGGTCCTTGCCCTGCCAGGAGCGCACCGGGTCGGCGGGATCGTAGGTGAACTCGGCGGTGTCCTCTGCTGAGCCGGGCTCTGTGGAACTAAGGGTCCGGTCGGCGTGCAGGTACAGGCGGTGGGTGGCGGCCTCCGCGGGGGGCCAGGTGTCGCCATGGTGCCAGCGGTCGGCCCCGGTGATGTAGGCACACACGCGCGGCCCGGGTTCCTGACCGGCAAGGACGGCGTCGGTGAACTCCAGGACCCGGTCCCAGCTACGGGCTTGGTCGGGGATGGGGATCTTGCCCACGCGTCCGTCGAAGTCGCAGCTGGTCTCGTGGTCGGTGGGGCCAAGAACCAGGCGGTGACGGGAGTCCGGGCGGCGCTGGTCCAGGGAGGTCCAGGTCTGGAGGGTGGCGGGCAGCAGGTTGTCGTACCAGCCGCCCCACACCAATGCCGGAATGTCGATCTTGTCCAGCAGGTACCGGAAGTCCTTGTCCCGCCAGAGGGTGTCGCGCACGGCGGGATGGTCGGCCGCGTCGCGAAACGCGGGGCTGGGCAGCCCGGCGGCTTCGGCCATGTCGCGCACGGGCAGGTGTTCGCTGTCGAACCGGTACCAGTTCAGGTAGCCGCTGCCGGCCTGGTCGCAGGCCCACAGCGCGGTGCTGCCCAAACACAGCGCGCCGCCCTCGTACAGCATCGTGTACATGTCCAGGCCCATGTCCCCGGGGGCGATACAGACCAGCGCCGGGTGCTGGGAAGCCGCCGCCGCCCACTGGGTGAACGCGAAGTACGACTCACCGGTCATCGCGACCCGGCCCTCGCACCACAGCTGCCCGGCTACCCAGTCGATGGTGTCGAAACCGTCGTCGACCTCGTTGACGAAGGGGTCCCACTGGCCCTGCGAACCGAAGCGGCCCCGGACGTCCTGGATAACGCACGCGTAGCCCCGGCGGGCCCAGAAGCGGCCCACGGCCGGCAGGTAGGTGTAGGACTCGCGGACCCCATAGGGGGCCCGGATCAGGATCGCCGGGAACGGCCCGGCGGCAGGCGACCCGCCCGCGTCGGCGGGCAGGTAGACGTCGGTGAACAGCTCGATGCCGTCCCGCATGGCCACTCGAGCGTGCTGGGCCGCTACCTTGGGGAACCGCTCCGGTGTCATCGACGGCAGTTCCTTGCGCGGCAGCAGCACGTGCTTGTTCACAGCCATGGCCAGGCGGGTCACAGCCCATTTGGTGTCGGCGATCAGGTGCGGCATACCACGTCCTCGTCGGATCAACACAGCGCTGAAGGGCGAACATGTTGAACGGTAGAGACACGGCGCGTGACTACCATGGGAATAATTCGCGGGCCCTGACCAGGCCAGACGAAGGGCGGGACGTGGACGAGAACTCAGATCGCCGCCGGGGCAGGGGCCGGCCCCGCGAGGTGGTCCGCCGCCCCCCAGGCCAGGGCAGCCCGCTCGACCAGCGCCCCAAGGACTACCCCCCAACCACCCGGGCCATCCTCCAAGCCGCCCACCGGGTCCTCCTCAAACACGGCACCGCCGGCCTGACACTGGTGGCCGTCGCCCGCGAAGCCCACGTCGACGTGACCACCGTGTCCTACCACTTCGGCACCCGCAACGGCCTCATCGAAGCCCTGATGGACCTCCTGTACGCCGACCCCGTCGCCGACTTCGCCGACCAGGCCAGCGCACTCACCGCCCAGGACGACCGCTGGGCCGCCTACATCGCCACCGTCCGACGCATCTGCCAGGACCGCGAAGCCTCACGCGCCTACTTCGAGATCGCTGCCCTCGCCCTACGCGATGACGCCCTGCGCACCCGCCTGGCACGCCTCAACACCTGGACCATCACCGAATTCGCCCATGCCCTCAGCGGCACCACCACCCTCGATCCGCACACCCGCGCCCTGGGCGAACTCATCTTCGCCGCCGTGGACGGCATCGAGCTCCACCACGCCATCGCACCGGACGACTACCCCCTCGACCACGTCCTCTCTCTCCTCCACGACCTCGCCCGGCAAATTCCCTACCCGCCCAGCACCACCGACACCATCGCCAACGGCGAAGACGCCTAGAGTCGGCCGGGTTCGCCAAAGCGCCGCGGGCCCGCCAACTGTCACGGACAGGACTCGCCAACTGCGGTGAACGCAAACGCCGTGACCAGCTACGGCGCATCGGGCAAATCGCCAACCATCGCGAACGGTCACATGAAGACGGCGCGCTCAATTTGGACGCCAGCGGTGGAGGTCCACACGCTTTTCCCCCGCTCATACCCAAGAGGGCTGTAGTGCCGCTCGCTGCGGGTTCACACTGAGACCCACCGGAATTGCCGCCAGACCCCTTGGATCACATCTGCCACGGGAGGCGAGGGCCATGACCCTGCGCATCCGCAGCCTGCAGGGCTGCACGGTTGTCACCCTGCCCACCGAGGTCGACCTGGCCAACATCGATCACCTCAGATTCGGCGTGCGCAACCAGCTCTGGAACCGGCTGCCCGAACTGCCTGCGGTCGTCTTCGACCTCACCCACGCCTCCTTCATCGGCTGGGAGGCCAGCGCGCTGATCATCGAGACCTGGCACCGGGGGCGGCATGCCGGCGTGCCGATACGGGTGGCCGCCCCCACCCGGCTGCACCGACGGATACTCCAGCTCTCCGGCCTGGACCCGGCCGCCCTGTTCCGCGACATGCCCCAGGCCGTCAGCGGCATGCCCCTCCTGGACCAGGTCAGCTAGGAAGCACCACGGTCGCAGTCGCGGTCGCGGAACTCGTCTTGGGCCGCTCCTGCTCCCCCGGGTGCCCGGCTGGTCGCGGAGGTCACTGGTCGGGCTGGCTACGATCACCGTCACGGGAGCCGAGGAAGAGGACGCATGATCGAGGCGACGGACACGAGCGAGCCCACCGGGCTCAGCGCACGGCAGTGGGACGCGCTCGGACAGCTCCGACGCCTGGAGGACCAGGGCCTGACCGCCGCCCGGCAACCCGGCGGAATGCACCTGGCCACCCTGAAATCCCTGCAGGCACTCGGGCTGGTCGTCATCGCGGACCACCCCGGAAGAGACCGCAAGGGACGCCGCTGGCTGGCCCACTTCACCGAAGCCGGAAGGCTCGCCACCGGCAACACCCCGGCCCCTGCGCCATCCGCTCCGTAACGCCAGCTCACCGCGGCGGCTCGCTGAATCGCTCCGGCGGGTGGGATCACGTGATCCGCTGATCTCGGCCTGGTGGCCGGGCCGCAGGCGCCGCCTATCTCGCCCTGACGCCGCACGGGTAATACACAGTGGACCTGTCAACGGTCATTGAGATGCTCAGGTGGGCGGTCGTTGGGTCTCCAGGCTGGTGGCCATCAGGCCAGCGGTGTTCCTGGGGTGGTGGTCAGTGCAGGGGGACCACGCCCTTGCCGGCGAGGCCTTCGGCGAGGCGGTGCGAGTCGCCGGTGGTGGTCACGAGGTGGGCGTGGTGCATGAGGCGGTCGGTGCTGGCTCCGGCGAGGGTCTTGGGCATGATCGTATCGAAGCCAACTGGGGCTGGCACTTGTTCCCTGGGAGGGTTTCCCGCAGCCACCTGGCCCTTTCTGCCTCCTGTGGTTCTCTTTGGATTTCCAGCTGACAGACGGGTTTTCAAGGTACTACCTTCATTCATCAGGTGCGAGGAAGGTGTGCCGCATGGTGGAGTCGCGTCTGAGGCTCATCGAGGGCCGGGGCGTCCCTGAGCTGCCGGTCACTCAGGATCCCTGGGAGTTCCAGGTCTTGTGCGTCGATGCGTTCGTGGCGTCCTGGCGGGCCCGGGGCTTCAGCCCGGTGACCATCGACAACGACCTCGGACTGCTGGAGCGGACGCTGAAGGCGCTGGGCCGGCCCGCGTGGGACGTCACGCCCGAGGACATCGACCGTGTGGTCGGCGACCTGGCGGTGGCGGGCCGGGCAGCGTCCACCCGCCGGGAGTACGTGCAGATATTCAAGGGCTTCCACCGGTTCCTGCAGGCTCGCAAGGCTGCCGAGATCGAGGTCGCGTTCGGGGTGCGACTGGTCTGCCCCGTGGACGAGTTCAACGCCTCGCGACATGTAGCCGACGACTCGCCGGCCCTGCTGCCGCCGCCCACCCCCGAACGGGTCGAGGAGTTCTTCGACTTCCTGAAGACCCGTATCGCCACGGCCCGCAAGTACGCGCCCGCCGCCCGCGACTATGCGCTCTTCCGGACGCTCTATCACGCCGGCCTGCGCTCGGAGGAGGCATCGCTCCTGGAGCGGGCCGACGTCCACTTTTCCCGCGGTCCGTTCGGCAAGCTGCACGTGCGCTTCGGCAAAGGTGCCCGCACCTCTGGACCGCGCCCGCGCTGGGTGCCCATGCTCGACCACCTCGACCTGGTCCTGCACTGGTTCCTCGACGACGTCCGCGGCAGATTCCCCGACTCGACAGTGCTGTTCGCCGACGAGTCCGGTGGAGCCCTGCACCGCGGCACCATCCGCAGCCGGCTGCACTACCTGATGGAACTGGAGGGCCGCCCCGCCGCGGACCGGTTCAGCCCCCATGCCCTGCGCAGAGCCTGTGCGACCCACAACTACGAGCGCGGGGTGGACCTGGTGGCGATCCAGCAGATGCTCGGTCACTGGACAGTCAGCTCCACCATGAGATACGTCCGGCCCTCGGCCACGTTCATCGAGGACGCCTATCGTCGCGCCGTGGCCAGCACACTCGGCGACCTGACCGGAGAGGACCCGACAGCATGAGGATCCAGTGGAAGCTGCGGATGGCGGCCGCTCAGCGCGAGGTGTGGACCGGCACCGAGCTGCGGCGGCTCCTGGCGGAGAAGGCGGGTCTGGAACTGTCATCGGCATCGGTCTCGGCGCTGTTCACCAAGGAGCCCTCCCAGGTGAAGATGTCCACCCTGGCCGCGTTGTGCACCGCGCTGGAGTGCACGCCTAACGACCTGATCGACGTGGACACCACCCCGGTCCAACACCCGGCGGTGCCACCCCGTGTGGTGCCCGACGTGCCCCGGGCAGCGGCAGCTGGCCGCGGCCGGTCCATGCCGCCGGTGTGACACCACGACAACGAGGGGCGACATGGGAAAGCGCCAGCGGGACTGCGTCGACTGCGGCGCCTCGGTCGGCTATCTCGACCGGCAGCACTGCTGCCGGTGCTGGCGCCGCCTCCAGGAGGACGCCGCCCGATCCAGTTGCCCGGGCTGCGGACGCCAGCGCGTCCTGCAGAGCGACACCGGACGGTGCGTCATCTGCTCGCGGGCCTGCGAGCAGTGCGCCCACCCGGTCCGGACAGCAGGCACAAGGCTGTGCCGCGAATGCCGCCGCAAAGCGGACGCGCAGGCACGGCTGCAACCGTGCCCCCGTTGCGGACGACCTGGCCTGTTGAGGGAGACGACTGGATGGTGCGGTCACTGCTCGCGTCCGCGCCAGGCCCAGCAAGCCCCGCGGGCATGCGCCCAGTGCGGACAGGTGCGCAAGCACGCCGGGCTGGGCCTGTGCTCGCGGTGCTGGCAGCGCCACCCGGACCGGCCCTTCGTCCGTGGCGCGAACCTCGCCGCCCGCATGGCCCAGCCACCGCCATGGCTCGGCGACTTCGTCGGCCATGTCGCCGACCGGCACTGCGTCGCCCGCGCCTGCATGATGATCACCAGCCTCGGCAGGCTCCTGGACGACGACCGGCCAAACCACCCCCAGGCCCTGCTGGAACGCTCCCGTCGAGCCGGACGCTCCATGGGCTCCCTGGCCCGGGCCCTGGAGGACTTCTTCACCACCCGGACCATGGCGCTGCCCACCGACCAGGCCGAACGCCTCGCCGAAGGGCGTCGGCGCCGACGTATCGACGCCGTTCCCGAACCACTGCGGCCAGCGGTGGCCGACTTCAACGACTACCTGCTGCGAGCACGTGAACGTGCCCGCCGAGCCGGCACCAGACCCAGGGCCGACATCACGGTCGAGGCTGCCCTGGCCACGATGCGCGACCTCGCCCGATACCTGAACGCAGCGAGGGGGAAGCAGGACTGGGCCCTGGCGGACGTTCACGACATCGAAGGCTTCCTCGCCTCGCTGCCGAAAGCCCGCAAGCGCAGACTGACCGTCCTGCGGCAGTTCTTCCGCTTCGCCCGCACCCACAAGCTCGTCCTGGTCGATCCCACCAACGGCCTGGACACCGCCCGGCGAAGCGGCTTCACCAGCCCAACTCTCACCCTCGACCAGCAGCGCGTGCTCTTCCGGAGCTGGACCACCACCACGGACGCCCACCCCCACGAAGCCCTGCTCGGGATCCTCGCACTCCTGCACGGAGCCTCCAGCCGCGAGATCCGAACCATCCGCCTCGGTCAACGCCCCCACCCGGTGCCACTGGACCCGGTGAGCTGGTCGGTTCTGCAACGCTGCCTGACCCACCGCCAGTCCCAGCACACGCAGAATCCGCACGTGATGGTCACCCGCCAGACCAAATCCACCCGTGCCCCGGCCTCGGCCGCCTATCTCAGCCACGTCCTCGATCCATGCGGCACCCCACCGCGGATGCTCCGCTGCACTCGCCTGGTCGACCTGGTCAACACCATGGACCCCAAACTCGTCGCCGCCGCGTTCGGCATGAACCCCGAAGGCGTCATGCTCTACCTCGCCGACCACGTCGACGCCGGACGGCTGCCATGAGCTTTTGGAACACCACTATGCAGGAGAGCACCCATGTCCCAGATGTCGTTCATTTGGACCCTCGGCTGGGCCGGATCAGCCGACTGCACCATCAGTGACGGCCACTCAGAGGGCAGAGTCCACGTCTCCTATATCAGCAGAGCGCCCGAGAACCTGCTCGACGGAGTGACAAGGATCGTCCTTGGTGCACGCCTGGCCAAGGTGCAGTTCGAGGGTGAACCCGCCGCCACACGCTGGATCTTCCGTCGCTATGGCGAACACCTCGACATCGACGTCCTCCACCTCGAAGACGAACGACACCCTGAATCCGATGGTCAAATCCTGTGGCAATCGTGCCGCCAGCCCGTGGACTCCCTGGCCAGGTCCATAGTCGAGGGGTTCGACCGAGTCGCCATCGACCCGGGCGAGGACGCCTATCGCAAGAAATGGCTGTCGCCCTTTCCACGCACCGAACTGGAGGACCTCAGGACGGCATGGCGCAACGCGTTCCCCTCCACAAGCGCATCATCCGATGAGAGCGGTCTCCCAACACCCTCGAACCTGTGACGGTTCGGCGCTGCCTGGCACAGGTTCGCCGGAACATGTGCGCTTTTCCAAAGGATTCGTTGGAGGCTATCGCCACACTGCTCTTTTCCTCACGCTCCGTTAACACCTGGAACAACAGCTCCGCCCCGCGACGATCCAGCTCCATGTAGCCAAGTTCATCGATACAAAGGAGATCGACGCGGCCGTAGCGGGCGATGGTCTTGGCCAGCATCTTCTCGTCGGCGGCCTCCACCAGCTCGTTGACGAGCTTGGTGGCCAGCACGTACTTCACCCGGTACTCGTGCATCGCGGCCTCGGTACCCAACGCGATCAGCAGGTGCGACTTACCGGTGCCGCTGTCACCGATCAAGCACAGCGGCAGGCACTTCTTGACCCAGTCGCAGGAGGCCAGGGTGTGGATCTGGGCCGCGTTGATGGCCGGGTTGGCCTCGAAGTCGAACTGGCGCAGGGACTTGTCGCGCGGGAAGCCCGCGGCCTTGATCCGGCGCTCGGAGCGGCGCCGGGCCCGGTCATCGCACTCCGAGAGCAGAAGCTCGGCCAAGAACCCGCGGTAGGTCATCTGGTCGCGCACTGCGGCCTGGGCCAGCTCGGGGTACTGGGAGCGGATGGTGGGCAGCCTCAGCATCCGGCACGAGGCGTCGACGGCGGCGTCGGCAGCCTGCTCGGTCAGTGCGCGCTTTGCGGTCATGGTCCCTCTTCTCGCTCAGGCCGGTCCGTCGGCGGGACGCCGGCGCAATCGCAGCAGCTGGTCGTAGGCGGCCACCGAGGGCAGCGGCCTGGGGTCCGGCGGCAGAGCGGCCAAGCGCCGCACTGTCAACGAGGTCACCGTCGCCCCGCCGTCCAGCCGCCGACGCGGTGTGTCCTGGTCGGCCCCCGGGTCGCCGACCTGGTCGGTCTCGCCCCACTTGCGTGCTTCCAGGGCGACCGCGTCGGCGGTCAGCGCGCCGGCCCGCAGCGCGGTGGCGATGCCCGCCACGACGTGCTCGTGGGGCATGTGCCGGTGCAGCAGCAGCACCGAGATCAGCGCACGGGTGCCGGCCGCGTCCCCGTGGGCTTTGCAGGCGGCCTGCCACCAGGCGTCGTGGACCGGGGTGAACTTGCCTGCCGAGCGCGCCTGGTCCAGGGCGGTGGCCCCGGGCAGCGCGCCGGGCTTGCGGAGCAGGGCTTCGAGGTAGTGGTCCAGCTCCAGGCGCGAGCCGCCCTTGGCGATCAACCGCTCGTGCCGGGCGACTTCCCTGTGGTTCTCGTAGACCACCAGCTCAGAGGCGTGCAGGACGACCCGGACCATCCGCCCGATCAGCCGAACTGGCACCGAGTAGTGGTTCGTTCGGCCGCTGACCTGCCCATAGCGGTTGACCCGCTGGGAAGAGACCAAACCGGTCTCGAAGTCCTCCTCGGGCAGCGGCGCCAGCAGCGGGCGCTCGATGGCGAACATCTCCCCGACCGTCAGCGCCCGCTGCAGGATCCGGCGCGCGTCGTCGTCCCGGTCCCACTGCTCCACCATGGCGTTCAGCTCTGCCAAGGACTCGACCTTCGGGACGGGGACCAGGTGGTTCCTACGGAACCAGCCGATCTGCCCCTCGACGCCACCCTTCTCGTGGGCGCCCTCGATGCCCGGATTGCAATAGAAACTCTCGATCCCGAAGTGCGACCGGAATGCCGTCCAGCGCTCGGACTCCACCCGCCCTCGGGTGCGACCCAGCACCTGACTGACCGCCGCCCGCAGGTTGATGCCCCTATGGATGTCAAGCAGCCCCTCCGACTGGGTCAGCGGCGGTGCTCGGGGGGACGATGAGGCGGTAGATCTCCCGTGCGACGTAGCGCTTGAGGCAGCGAATGATCTCTCGGCGTGTCTTCCCCTCGGCCAGGCGCCGCCTCAGGTAGTTCTGGGAGCGGTCGTCCCAGCGCAGACGACTGAGGACGATCCGGTAGAGGGCGGCGTTCGCTTGGCGGTCGCCGCCGCGGTTCAGCCTGCGGCGCTGGGTCTTGCCGGAGGACGCTTCGACCGGGCTGGTGCCGCACAGGGCCGCGAAGGACGCCTCGCTGGCGAGGCGCTCAGGGTTGTCGCCGACAGAGATCAGCAGAGCGGCAGCGCTGTCCGGGCCGACCCCGCGCACGTCGAGCAGACCCGGCGTACTGACGTCAACGGCCTCGGCTATGCGCTTGTTGAGGTCGTCGATCTCCTCGGTCAGATGTTGGATGCGGCGGGCCAGCAACCTCAACGTGTGGCGGGCGGCACCTGCCGGTCCGGATGTGTACAGGTCGTCCAGGTCGGCGCACCGCTTGAACAGGCGAGGGTTGGTCAGACCTGCCAGCGACTCGCGCAGAGCGGCGTCCGCAGAGACCAGAACGCTCTTGAGCTGGTTGATGGCCTGCGTCCTGGACTTGATCGCTGACCCCTTCGCCAGCTTGAACAGCCGCAGCATCTCCACTGGACCGTCACTCGTCTTGGCGGCGGCGGTAGCACGGCCGGACAGCACGGCGCGAGCGGCGGCCTCGGCGTCGATGGCGTCGGTCTTGCCGTGGCGTCGACGAGCGGCCTTGTCCGGCTGGTTGACCTCGGCCACCTCGACGCCCTCGGCGTGCAGGTGTCGGGTCAGGGCAGCCCCGTAGGAACCTGTGCACTCCACTCCGGCCCGCCGCAGGGTGCCGAACGATCGTGCCCAGGTGATGAGTTGGCGGTAGCCCTCGGTGGTCGACGGAAAGCTGCGGCCGTCCAGGGCGACCCCGAGGAGGGTGATGACGGCCGCGGCGTGGACGTCCTTGTGGGTGTCCACGCCGAGGAGGATTTCCTCGCCGGCGTCGGCCGGGGTGTGACATGGGGCTGCGTGATGCGTGATGTTGGACAAGGTCGCCTGTCTCTTATCGCCTCGGGAACCGGTGGCCGTCGCCGAGCCGGGGCGGTCAAGACTGTGACGGTGCCTGTCGCGAAGCCCCTATCGGGACACGTCCCCTGCCCGGCGGCAGCAAGTGCCACTCCGGACAGATGGCCGACAGATCAAACTCAAGGCACAAGGCCAGTCGTAGCGCGAGTCAGGCCACCGCCCGGAGCGGCACCCGATCATCCTCACAGTCGTAGCGAATCTTGCTGCGAGGAACACCGCCCAGCACCTGGAGCGCGTGGAGGTGGCCTTCCAAGAAGGCTTCCTGCCCGCACGAGGCGAAGATTTTGTGGGCAGCCTTGCCGCTGAACGAGAGCCGCAGTGAGAACAGGAACACCTTGGTGGACACACCGTTCAGCTGGATCCACACGTCGCCGAAGTCGACCTCGGCCTCGTCCCCGGGCCGGTGGGTCTGGGGGATGAACACCTGCGGCGGCCCGCGGCCCTCCTCGACCCGGATCTCCGGGCCGCGCACGGCAATGTAGTCGCGAACCATCGCATAGGAAACGCCCTGGGCCTGGTGCTCGTCGATCAGCCGGTCGAAGACCCGCTTGACGGTGTGCCGCTGCTTGCGCGGCGCGGCCAGGTCCTCCCGCAGGATCTGGTCGATGACCACCTTGAACGGGTCCAGGCGAGACACCCGGGCCGGAAGCGCCTTGCGCGTGGCCGGGAAATCCGACTCCAGCGCCATTGCCACCGTCCTGCGGCCGACCCCGTACTTGGCCGACAAAGCCCTGCTCGACAGCCCTTCGACCTTCGCGTCACGACGGATCGCCGCGTACAACTCGATCTTCGAGACCGGCACTTGAGCCACCCAGGGCTACCTACTGCACTCGGCATCCTCCCACCGCAAGGCCCCCAGTGGAGTCAAATCTCACCGACATTAAATCCGGCTCCATGCCGCCCCACCCCACTGGAGTCAGAACTCACCTACCGCTGCTCTCAAGACTCACTTACATAGCCAGTCTGCCAAGGGCGGCTCTCCCACCGGCCGCCTCCTCTCGGGTCTTCACGAGGATCTGCTGACGATGGACCCGAGTGGCCGCGACGGTGCGGACCTCTGGGGGTAGATCACCTGGTGGAGGCCGTGGCATCACGGCCGAGTCATGATGCGTATCCGCAGGCACCGGAACGATGCCCGTCCACCTCCTTCGGATCCGTATCATCACCAAGCACCACTGAGGCGGCTGCTACAGCTCCGGGGGAACATTGAACTGGTCGCTTGGACCACGGCTGCGATCGTGGCGTGCCCGCCGGCAGGGCTGGGACCCCGATGTCGTCAAAGCCCTGCGACTGCCAGTGCCACGCTCTGCACAGGACCGCGCTCGGGAGCTCATCCAGCAGGGGAAAGTGCTGGCCGCGATCAACGAAATCCGCTCTTTGACAGGCTACGACCGACCGGATTCGAGGTGCGTCGTGCTGGCTCTGATGTGCTCCGCGAAAGTACCGACCAGCCCGTTCCACCATCCCCATGACGGCTCTTCGGCATGACCGGCGTCAGCCGCGTCGCACTGTGCCTCGTCCAGCTCGGCTTGCATCGGCTTTGTCTCATCGTCAGGCGTCCGGCTGTTCCTCCGAGCTGGCGGCATGGGCCTGCGTGTGTGACAGGGCAATGCGGCGGCGCTTGAGATCGACATCGATGATCTTGACGGTGAGGATGTCGCCCACCTCGACGACGTCCTCGGGCCGCTTGACGGGCGATTCAGCCAGCTCTCCGTTGTGCACCAGCCCCTCGAAGCCGTCCTCTCGGTCTTCGATACGGACGAAGACGCCGAACGGCACGAGCTTTGTTACTGGGCCGGTAACGATCCGTCCGGTCTGCTGGGCGAGCCGAAGCATCGGGTCTTCCTGTAGCGCTTTGAGCGACAGCGGGACTCGCTCCCGGATCAGGTCGACGTCGAGGATCTCGGCGTTGATCTCCTGCCCGACAGTAAGGATGTCGGAGGGATGGTTGATGTGGCGCCAGGACAGCTCGGGAATGTTGATCATTGCGGTGAAGCCGCCGACGTCGACGAAGGTGACGCCGAAGGTGGCGGTCTCGATGACGGTCCCGGTGCAGATCTGTCCTCGGTGCAGGGTCTTCAAGAAGGCCCAGTCGCGGTCGCTGGAAGTCGGCTCCGTCCTCCAGCGTGCCCGAAGGACGCCGTCATCGTCAGGCAGGACAGCGGTGAACAGCGGGTGGCGTTCGTCGACGTACACGGGCAGAACAGCTGCGGCGCGGGCACCGGTGATCTGCCCTGCGAGTTCCGCGAACTGGGTCTCGTCAGCGACGATGCTGGTGATCTGGCCGTCTTCGTCCTCCCAGACGAACTCGACCAGGCCCTCGTCCGGTAGGGCCGCGAGGAGCGCGGGAATGTCGGCGGACAGCTCCGGCCAGACAGCCAGCCGGGCACGCGGGGTCAGCCGGGCGCGAACCTCATCGAGGGGTCCGTCGCTGAGTCGGTGCCAGCGAGTGGCGTTGTCGACGTAGGTCTCCTCCAGGATCGCCGCTTGGCGCATGGCCACGTACCAACGCACCCGGGCCCAGAAGATGTCGTCGGCGGGGCGCTGTTCGCCGGGCTCGTCGAAGGCGGCGTCATAGGGGGAGGAGTTCAGTCGTTCCGGAAACAGTCCGAGTGCCCGGGTGCGGGCCAGCGCCTGCTGGCAGGGCTTGCTGCTGCCGATGTAGAGGTACTGGTCCCATCCGACGTGGACGCTGAACCTGCCCTCGACCTCCAGGCGGCACCAGGCGCCGTTGTCGCGGAGCATCACCCGCACCAGTGCCAGGCCCAAGGCGAGCGGGACCCGGGCGCCGTCGTGGAATCCCGCGAGGTCGGGCGGGAAGAGCCCAGCCAGGCCGTGGCCCTCGATGGCCGGCTCCGCGCCGAAGTCGACGAGGCTCGGCGCGACCTGCGGCTCACGAATGGCCACGTGGTCGACGCCGGTATCTTCGGCGAAGGCGGCCACAGCCTGTAGGTAGGCGGCTTCGACGGCCCCATGGTCGCTGACCGCCAGCTCGGTGCCGACGTACCTGCCGTGCTCGTCGCGGTCCGCAGGGTCGTACTTGGTGACCCGGTAGACGTAGGGCAGCACCACGTCACTGCCCGCCAGGCGTCGAAGGCACCGGTGGGTTCTGGTGGCGTTGGGCTTCGTGTGCACTCTGCTCGGCGAGGGCCCATTGCCTGCCGTCGGCCCATGCGTCGAGTTCGGCTTGCGGCGGATACCCCGGCATGGCGTCCGGTCCGCGCTTCACCCGCAGGGCGAGCCGAAACCGTGCGTAATGCGGGGACACGAACCTGCCTGCCGGCGGGCGGTCCATGTTGCAGAACAAATGGGTCAGCGCAATGTTGTCCGAGTGGTCCGCTCCCCCCTGGGACAGCTCCTGGATGTGGTCCAGGCTCGGGCTGCGCGCGTCTGGCCTGCGGTAGGCGCGAGAGACCGGCCCCAGACACCACACACACGTGCCACCGTCGCGCTCGTAGATCCCGGCGAGGTTGTACCGGGCACGAGGCCCGTTGGTGCGCTTCCAAGTCTCACGCCGGGTGGAGTTGGTGTCTCTGCCCTGCTCCTCGCGGCGTTCCTCGTCCGCTACCGCCTGCTCGGCCGCAGTCAGGGCCCGGTACGCGGCCTCGCGCTGGGCCGAGAGCTCCACGAACTCCTCAAACCGCTCCATACGCCGCTTGCCGTGCAGCCGTCGCACTGCCACGTACACCTGTAGGAGCATGAACTGCTCGGGGGTCAGCTCCCAGTCGCGCGAAGGTCGACCGCGTTGCTGGCGCAACCGCCGCTGGTACTCCCATCGGTACTCCACAGCTTCATACAAACTCCGAGGCACCTCCCGATCGCGCACTCGGAGCGTGCCGGGGCGAGTCCGGCGCGCAGACCGGGGCTTCACGGCTGTCGCGCTGTCGGCGATCCGGAAGCCGTCACTCGCCGCGGGTGCGGCCGGTATGCGTCCTCGAACCACAGTCGCTCCTCAGCAGTCAACGTGCCGCCCACACGTCGCGGGGCCTGCGGGGTCGACGCTACCTGGGAGGTAGCGGAATGCGAACCGCCCCAGCCTCCAAAGGCGCCAGGGCGGTTGAGGGGGCCCGGCCTCAGGTGCGCCTACCTCGCTCGTACTTGCCTCCTTCACCAGGGCAACGCGACTACGCACGCTGGCGCAGCTCCCGCCTGTGAGACCCGCTCCGGGTGGCGCGGACGCCACCCGGCACAGCATCGACCCAGGCGGCGGTCACCGCACCGGCGGGCTGAACTCCTCGGCACCCCGCCAGGCCACCGGCAGCACGTCACGCTCGACCAGCGCGGCAGCTCGTTGCATCCTTCCTTGCATGGATCACGCGTCGGCACGTCAACTCGCAGTCGCCAAGTTCACGGCCAGCGTCCGGGGCAGGATCGACGATTGGGACGTGACCGGGCCGATGGAGGGCGTCGTGCGCACTCTCAGCGGGCCCAAGCCTCTGCTGATCTTCCGCTTCCGCCCACGGGAAGGCGCGAACACGGGCTGGGATCGCGCTAGACCGCCCCTGTCCGTCGCCGTAGACCCGGACAGCGGCGGTGCGGAAATGCTTCGGTGAAACGACGCCCGTTTCTCCGCCGCAGCATAGTTCATGGGCTCTGGCGAGAGCGCCAAAGGCCAGAAACGGTGCTGCCGCCTACAGCGTTGTGGCGTGGAGCCGAGAGCGGCTGTAGTCTGCGCCCCTTGTGATCATCTGAAAATAGGGGGAAGTCGGCATGGTGGCCCAACGCGTGGGCGGTACCAGGCTCATAGCGGTAGGACTCTCGGTCGGCGCCCTGGTCGCGGCACCGCTCGGGATCTCCCCCCAGGCCGTCGCCGCGTCAGGGAGCTTGACGTTGGACGCGGCCTGCTGGCGTGGAGGCAGCGACTGGGTGCCGTGGTCTCCGGCATCGCCGCTCGCCGTTCAAGGCGGCAGCGACAGCGGCTCCGCTGTCGACGATGTGCCGATGTGCGAGTTGGACACCCAGGACAGCATGCTCAGCGGCCCCAGCACGGTCGTCCTGAGCCTGGACGCAGCCTCGGTCGCTAAGTCCGGCTACAGCCCGGCGGGGCTCGCCCAACGGCTGCACCTCATGGTCTGGGTGAACACCGCTAATCCCCAGTATGTCTACCTCCCCTGGACGGTGCAGCCGGACGGTTCGATCGCCGCGAAGATCGCCGGAACCGACCTGTCCTACAACGGCACGGACGTCAGGTACAACATCAATGGGGCCCCCGCCTCGAAGACGGTACAACTGACGGGAAGCCTCCAGGTACTGGACCAGTCCGGAACCGTGCACGGCACCACTGCCATCGGAATCAACTACCAGGGCAAAGGCCAGAACTACACCCCGCCGACTGCAAGCGGGTACCGGCCGCTGCCGCCGACGCGTGCCATGGACACTCGGACGGGCCTGGGCGCGCCAGACAAGCCGCTCTCCGCCGACAGCTCGACCACGCTCCAACTGGCCGGCAAGTACGGGATACCCGCAAGCGGGGTGACCGCCGTCGTGCTGAACGTGACCGCGACGAACACCTCCCAGAACGGCTACCTGACGGTCTACACACACGGCCAGCCGCGTCCGGGCATCTCCAGCCTCAACCTGATGCCTGGTGGGAGCGTCGCACAGCAGGTCGTTGTGCCGGTCGTCGACGGTAAAGCGGTCTTCTACACCAGTGCCGGCCCGGTAGACCTGGTCGCCGATGTGCAGGGCTACTTCACCGGCGGCGCCGGCGACCGGTTCACCGGAACGACCGCCGCACGCCTGATGGACACCCGGTACGGCACGGGCGTGGCCCGGGGCCAGGTGCAGTCCGGCCACACGGTGGTCCTTGAGGTGACCGGTCGCGGCGGGATCCCCGCCTCGGGGGTGTCGTCGGTCGTACTGAACCTGACCGCTGTCAACGCCCAGCAGCAGGGCTACGTCACCGCATTCGCGGACGGCCAGGGACGGCCGAGCGCCTCCAGCCTGAACTCCACCCCCGGGGTGGCGATCGCCAACCGGGTGACAGTGCCCGTAGTCGACGGCAAAGTCGACTTCTACTCGTCCGGCTCATCAGACCTCATAGCGGACGTCGAGGGCTACTACTCCTCCTCAGGGGCGTGGTACTTCCCCATCACTCCGACCCGCATCGTCGACACCCGCTCCGGCCTGGGGCAGGTGACGCGAGGGAAGCTGGGCAACCTCCTCATCCAGCCAGAGACCTGGAAGAACGGAATCCCTCCAGAGGGAGCCAAGGCCTTCGACTTCAACGTCACGGTCACCGACGAGACCGGAGCGGGCTACCTCGCAGTGGCCCCAGAGACGAACGGCAAGGTCACCACCTCCACGCTGAACTACCTTCCGGGAAGAAACTTGGCCAACCAGGTGGTCGTCTCAAGCGCGCCGTACGACATAGTCCAGGCGAACGCAGTGGGCGGCAAGACCGACTTCATCGCCGACCTCGACGGCTACTACGCCGATTTCTGACCGCGGGTGAGGCCGGACCTGGATCCGGTGCGCACACCTAGACCCGGCTGGTCCCCCTCCAGGTCCACCTCGACCGGGACGTGCGTATGGTCCCCCTCCCGGCACGCACTGCGCAACCGGCGCGGACGGCGCAGGTGCACGTCATGCCGCCGTCGAGCCCGCTCCCCGCCCCTCGCCGCCGCGCGCTGACCCGGATTCAAATCCCGCAGCACCGCCCGCTGCAGCGTCGCCGGCGACACCACCCCCGCCGCCGCACAGGCCACGGCCGCCTCGTCCCCGTCCCCGGCCAGCGCCCCCGCGCGGGCCTCGGCTACCAGCTCGCGGTGCACCGCAGCCGCATTCCCACACCACCGAACCAGGCGGGCGTGCAGGTCCGCAGTGAGCGTGAAACGCTCCCGCGCCGCGGGACCACTGCGACCCGCACCGGCCGCCTCCAGCCACCGCCAAACCGTCCACAGCGACCCCCCGCCGCCGCGGCCACCAACCGACGCATGATCCGTCGACAACTCGCCCCGCGCGTCCAACGCCAGCAAACGCCCCACCGCCTGCCCGCGCACCAACCCCACCGATACCGGCGCGCAACTGAGGTTGTCGGGTGAGGGTGACGAAGGGTCAGTTTTGGTTGTATGTCGTAGGGATGAGGTATCCCGATGGGGGCGGTCTGACCGCGGCGGAGCGTGAGCGGCGTGAGCGGCGTGAGCGGCGTGAGCGGGTGCGGTTCGAGGCTGCGGAGTTGTTCAAGGAGGGCGTGTCGCCGCCGGTGGTGGCCAAGCGGCTGCGGGTCTCGCGGAAGTCGGTTTACGCCTGGCAGGCGCAGTGGCGTCAGGGTGGGCTGGAGGCACTGCGGTCCAAGGGGCCCAGCGGGCCGCCTTCGCGGATGACACCGGCCTGGCGGGCGTGGCTGGACACGGAGCTGGAGCGCGGGCCGGCCGCGCACGGCTGGACCGAGGACCAGCGCTGGACCCTGGCCCGGGTCCAGATCGTTATCGCTCGACGGTTCCACCTACGGTTCAGCATCAAGCAGGTCTCGCGGATCCTGCACGAGATGGCGTGGAGCGTGCAGGTCCCAGTGCACCGGGCCGCCGAGCGCGACGAGAAGGCCGTCGAGACCTGGGTCAAGGAGGTCTGGCCGGTCGTGGAAAAACAGTCCGGGACCAGGGTGCGTGGCTGTGCTTCGAGGACGAGTCGGGGCAGAGCCTGCGACCTCCCAAAGCGCGCACCTGGTCCCGGCGCGGGCACTCCCCGGTGGTGAGGGTCAGTGGCAAGGGCTCGGGTCGGGTCTCGGTGGCCGGGCTGGTCTGCGCGAGACCCGGCGAGCGCACCCGCCTGATCTTCCGGATGCTGGTTCACCACGGCCGCAACGGCGAGAAGAAGGGCTTTCGGGAGCCGGACTTCGCAGCCCTGCTGGACGCCGCACACCAGCAGCTCGGCGGGAAGATCGTACTCGTGTGGGACAACGCCACCCAGCACAAGGACACCGCGATGCGCGAACTGCTCGCGGCCCGGCACTGGCTGACGGTCTTCCGCCTGCCGCCCTACAGCCCTGACCTGAACCCGGCCGAGGGGGTATGGGCGCACCTCAAGAAATCGCTGGCCAACCCAGCCGCGGGCACCACTGACGACCTCGCTGCGAAGGCCCGAACCCGCCTGAAGAAGATGCAGTACCGCACCGGCCTCCTCGGCGGCTTCATCGCCGAAACCGGCCTGATCCTCACACCACCATGACCGTCACCCTCACGCGACAACCTCAGAAGCGGCGATACCCGTCCCACTGCCGACAGCGGCCAGCACGGCGAGAGCGATGGCTACCGCGTTACTGCGCCCGTGAATGACGGCCTGGCGGTGCTCGTGCATGTCATCCTCCGATGGGGTGGTGGGTTGCGTCGCCGTTCAGTCGCACCCAATAGGCGCTGCACTTGATCGGTGCGTTGGCGCCGGGGTTGCTGTCGCCGATTACTATCGTGTCGTTCGCACTGGTCTGGGTTGGCCGCACCATGTGATCTCCGGGCGGTAGCTGGCCGCTGCCATCAGCGTTGCTGAAGGTGGGGTAGAGGTAGGCGCCTGCAGAGACCCCCTGGATGCCAGTGCCGGTCTCCTGGATGACCATCCCGTAGGGGTAGCCGCCGCCTCTGGTCTGCTGGGCCGCAGTGAGCCGTCCGCAGGACACCATGGTGAAGCTCAGCGTTCCGGTGGCAGGGGTGGTTGACGGCGGGGCTGAGCTGCTGCCGCTGGCCGGAGGTGTGGCGCTGTTGCCTCCGCTGCCGATGTTTCCCGTGAAGGGGTTTGGTCCCGACGCCGTGGACGGCGCGGTCGTGGTGGGAGCGCTCGATGACGGCGGGGTCGGTGCGGGTGGTGTTGTGCCGGAGCCGCACGCCGCCAATCCCATTCCACCGGTCAGCACTACTGCGGCTGCTATGACGATGCGAGTTTTTGTCCTTGCGCGATGGGCGCTCCGGACATCTGATGCCTCGTGTTGTCTCATGACGTCACGCCTATCCGTTGCTTGAACCAAGCTGGGGGCGCGGCAGCGGCGACGCTGTGTCGACGCGCGCAAACCGAGATGGAGACTCCTCAACCCTCTCCCGCCGGATGAACGACGGCAACTTGTCGGCAAGCGCCACCTGGGATGTGACGCCGAGGAGATGGACGGGATCGACTGAATCGTTTCGCGGATTCAATGACCCTCCGGGCGCATCAGCACGCCGCCGGGGCGGTGGTCGGCGCGACGCGGACGTGTTCGCCGCGTTGATGGAGGGGATGATCGCTGAGGCCGCCCGGCGTGGCCAAGCGGACCTTTCCCTGGTAAGCGTGGACTCCACAGTGCCCCGCGCGCACCACGACGCGGCCGGGATGGTGGTGGACCCGGAGGTCCTGACGGCGCTGGAGGAGGCCGCGGCGGAGAAAAAGGGGCGGCGGAAACCGGGCAAACCGCCCCAGTGACGGTCGAGTCGCAGGAATTAGAGGCAGACCGGGCGGAGCGTCGGCGGGTGCGGAGGCGGCGGCGCGCCCGGCTGACACCAGGGGCAAACTGACCGGCGAGTAACTTCATGGTGGACCGCGGCTGTCATTCGGCCGCTTCTGTCGCAGTCGACTTGCTCGCGCGTTCCAGGACTCGGTAGACCGTGGCCCGGCTGACGGTGAACAGTTCGGCGAGGTCGGCGATGGTGTGTTCGCCGGTGGCGTGCTCTTTGACGAGGTGGGCCCGCTGGCGTGCCGTCAGCTGGGGTTACTTGTCTCTCAGCTTGCTCTTCGCCCGGGCGACGGCCATGCCCTCGCGGGTGCGCATCCGCAGGAGGTCGACCTCGAACACGGCGAGCATGTTGAAGAGCATCTTGGACATGGGGATCGGTGGGGTCGTAGATGCTCCCGCCCAGCGACAGCCTTACCCCTCTGCGGACCAGGGCGTCGCCGATGTCGCGGGCGTCGGGCACCGAGCGGGCGAGCTTGGGCACCACCCAGCGTGTCGCGGGCCCTGATGGCCCCTGATGGCCGCCCATCTCCAGGACCTCGGATGACCACTCTCGACAGGCATGCCAACAAAGCCCCATCAGAGATCGCGTTGCTCCTTGATGGCCCTGACGTCTGTGCCGATCCGGAAGAACATCATCACGAACTCGAGGAGAATCCGGTACATCACCAGCCAGAGGAGTGCGACTACGAGACCGACGGTCAGCACCAGAATGCCCAGTGCCGCTGAGTAAGCGAATCCCACTACGAGGAAGGCAAACCAGTCGAGTGCGAGGAGGATCGCGATGATCACGTAGACGACCTTGACGGCCTTCGGTGTGATGAAGGCGGTGAAGCCGAAGTCGAACAGGCCCGCGAAGAATTCTCGGGTGGATGTGTGCGAGGGGGAGGTTGGATGGGATGGAAATCCTGAAGGTGGACTGTAGGGCGGCGGCACCGGAGGAATGGAGGAGCCGCCAGGGGCACCAGCGTTGCTCTTCTCGTCCTGGTCGGAGCGCGCCTGGCCGTGGGTCCCGGCCACTGGGTTGTCCTGGATCAACTCATTCGTTGGTGTTATTCTCAGGCCGCATTCCGAACAGAAGGAATCTTGCTGCGCGACATTCGCACCGCAGTTCGGGCAGGACAATTGCACTGTTTCTGACATCTGCCGTCACGCTCCTCGTGCCACCAACCGGGCGGAGCACAGGCATATGGGCCTGTCCGACCCATGCCCTGGAGGTACTGGCGCGATCTCGGACCAAGACCGGCTCTTTCCACGGTCTCTCGGATGTATCAGTCGGGCAACTCGGTTGGCTTGGAGGCTGTTTCCTTGCCGCCTGGCTCCTCATCGAGTCTCCCGACCAAGCCCAGCGGTGACAGTGCGGACAGGGCCACCGCCAGCGCCGCCGCTCTCCCGCCGTGCCGGGATGCCTCGGGCGTGCCGTAACGGCCGAGGGCGCGGTCAGATCGCATCCGCAGATCTTGTGGGCAAGTTGTACCGCACGGCGATAGGATCCCACGCCACCACGAACGCGTTCTTGTCGGCGCTGGCCTTGCCGCTCTCGGCCAAACCCTCGTCCCAGTCCGCCGTGTGTGGGGAGCTTCCCGCGGTGCATCTGCCGTCGGCCATCGCGCCGGCCCACCTCGCGTACGCGGAGTCCGCCGCAGCGGACTCCGACCAGGCCCGGCTGAGCGTCAGCATCGCCGGAGCGCCGCCCTGGAGTTGGGATACGTTCAGGCTGCCGAGCTCTGCGACCAGGGACTGGCGATCCAGAGCGGCCCGGATGAGGACACTTTGGGCCGAGGAGACGGAGGGCGAGTCGGCGCACTGCTCGACCGCCGTGACGGCGTTCTCCACCTGCTGGCGGGAGTTGGCGGCCTGGCCGAGCAGTTGGTCCACGGCTGCCGCCTGCGCCTGGGCAGAAGAGGGCTGCTCGGTGGCCGATGCCGTGGGCAAGGAGGATGTTTGCAGGGGCGTAGTCGGCGGCGCTGTAGCGACGGGCGGCGACTGGTCGAGGCCCGGAGAGAACGACGAAGACGACGGCACCGCGACGGACGACTTACCGGCATGCGAACCGGTCAGCTTCGAGACCCCGAAGTACCCGCCTCCGCCGATGAGTACCAAAAGGAGTACGCCACCGACAATCACGAGCCGGGAATGACCAGACCGGCCCTGATCTGGCCCCTTACCTGTAGATGGCCCAGCTTCCGATGCGCCGGCGCCGGAGGGTGCGGCGACAGCGGGCTGCTCGATGTCGGACGCGCGGCCCGCGCCATGTTCCTCCTGGTCCGCGCCGTGGGCGTGCGTCTCGGTGTCGGCGGGCGTGCACCCCCCGCTCGGCGACAGGGGAAGACCGCACATGGCGCAGTGAGAGGCGGCTTTGACCTCGTGGCCATTGGGGCAGCGGACCATCACGGAAGCGCCGCAGATCGTACAGAACCTGGCTCCTGCCTTGCCCGGAGGAAGCACATGGCCGTTGGTGCAGCGTGCGGCCGCCCAGTCAGTCATCTGGACTCCAAGATGATCGCGGTTCCCCGGGTCCATGCTCCGCCACCGACGACACCGCCGCACCCAGGGGCAGGGGTTGGGCAGGTATTGAATCGAAGGCAGACGCTTGCCTCTGCCTTCGATTCAATACCTGCCCAACCCCATACGAGCTTCCGCGCGGGTGGCCGAAGGTGATCGGCGCCCTCCGCCTTCGATTCGATACCTCGTCAGGCCACTGCACCGGGCCTCCGATCGAGACGAGTCCGGCGTACTCCGTCGAGAAGAAACGGAACCCTCGCTACCGTGTAATCCTCGGCGAACGTCGGCGTCACCCCTACCCCACGACGAATCCGCAGCCGCTCCCTCGCGCGAGCGGTGCACGAGGCACGCCGGCCCAACCGACTTCCGCCACCACTTCCCGACGCTGACGGCGTTCCTCGAGCACCCGGACCCCGGCGGCTCCGTCTCCCTGGCAAGGACTTCCTCGTACGTATGACCTGCGCCGCCGGAGCCTGGCATCCAGCCTGCCCGTGCGCGATCATGGCCGAAAGTACCCATGGCGAGACTGATCGAACTTCGCAGCCAGGATGTGCGGGGCCTCGGTCGCGCGGTCGACCTCCACCAGGGGCACCGGCAGCCGGCCTCGGGGGCACGCAGCACGGCGTCGGCCTGGGCGCGACGCTCCTCGTGGACGACCTCGGTGGTCCACGACAGGACCGTGCCGATACCCGGCCCGGGGTCAGGGTCGGTGCCGCCGGTGATGAACGCCAGGATCGTCTCGTTGACCGCCATCGCGTGCGGGGCCCCGAAGCGACCGGCGCCGCGGGCGATGTTCCCGACCTCCCGGCCGCAGGGCATCACCTGCTGGGCAGAGTCGCGGCCCTGGGTGGTCAGGCCCCAGGTCTTGTGGCCCGCACTGGTGCGGCCCTCGGAGTGGACCAGCTTCGCGCTCTGCAGATCATTCGGCGCAGCGCGGGCGAACTTGTTCTCCCTCGCCGCCGGGCGCAGCAGCCGCCAGAGCTGATCAGCCGTCACCACCTTGAGTACCCCGAGCGCGGTCAGCACCTCCGCGCGGACCTTCGCCGTCGACCCGGCCGCGTTCGCACGGAGCTGCTTCCGCGCAACCCGAGCCGCAGGCGCGGCGGCGCTGTCCGGCTCGTTCACGTCTGCCACTCCCGCTCCCCCGTCGCCGCTCCCGCTGTTCCGATCCCGCGATCGATCTTCTCCCGCGCCACCGACATCTGTCACCCACCCAGGCTGCCCATGAGTTTGACCAGGCCTGCGCTCCCCTCCTCCCCTCCTCTTCGCGGCCGGCCTACCGGCCGGGCGCAGCCGAGCGCCAGCGAGGCAACCGGGGGGCCCGAGCGGACCTGGAGCGGAGAGGAAGGGCTCGCAGCCCGAGAGCGAAGACCGCCTGCACACCAAAGACCACACAACCAGGGGCGTGGGAGTGCAGAATCCGGTTCACACACCGGAGGGAGAGGCCGCGACCGCGCGGGTGCACCGGCTTCAGTGCTCGCCCGACGCGATGATTGAAAGGCTCCGTCCATTATGTTTGACTGATCATCAAATTCTCTTGTATGCGGTCGATACGATCACGGCATGACAGCGGACGAGCGAATCAAGCATGCCGGACTCCTCTACGAACGTGCCGTGTTCGGCGGCGACAGCGGTGCGCTGGCGTCCGCCGACCGGGGCCTCGACGAGGTCGAGGCGGACCTTGCACTGGCCCGCGGCCGGGTGATCCATGCCCGCTTCCTGGAGGAGCGGGTCGAGGAATCGCGGGAGCTGGAGCTCTTCGAGCGTGCGGCGGAGCTGTACAGGCGGCTCGGCGACGTGCAGGGCGAGGGCGAGGCGGTGTTCTGGGTCGGTGCCTTCCACCAGGTGATCCGCGACGACGCCGAGACCGCCGTGCCCGCCTTCGAGCGTGCCCTCGACCTTGCCACCCGGGCCGGCGACCGGCTGACGACGTCCTACGCCCTACGGCACCTCGGCTTCGCCGACCACATGGCCGGCCGCCTGGACGAGGCCCGTGCGCACTTTGAGGAGTCCACTCGTCTGCGTCGGGATCTGGGCTTCCTGCCGGGAGTCGCGGCGAATCTGATCGGGCTGGCTTATCTGGCCACCCAGCAGGAGCGGCGGGACGACGCGGCGGAGCTACTCAAGGAAGCGACAGAGTTGGCCGAGAGCACCGAATCCCACGGCGTGCTGCGCTGGGTGGCGGCAGCCCGCGAGGAGCTCAACTTGCCGTGAGGCGCCCACCTGACGGCGCGTGCCCCAAAATGGCCGAAAGGCCTCGCGGTCGTTGCCGAGGATGGTCAGGGGGTCGAAGTAGAGCGTCACCTGCCGAGGCTAGGCATCGGTTCGGTCTGAGCGACGGCAGCCATGCGACGAGGCACCTGACTGGTCCCGCCGGGCCCACGCACTCGCCGTTTGATACTCCAGCTCATGGGATGTCTGTCAAGTTCTTCTGTTCAAGTCGAGCGAGTCCCGACGGGGCCGTGAAGGCGTGTGACTTGGCGCCTCGGTTGGTGGACGGGGCGCAGCCTGCGGCACTCAGCCAGCAGGACTTTCGAGAGAGCTTGAGGACTCGAGCCGAGGAGCTGGATCCCCCGAAGAGCATGGTCGCCTCCGCCTGCGTCAAGTACTGTCTCTCCGCATGATCGAGTCCGAGATTGAGATCAGCGAGGATCTGGTCCGCGACCTGCTGCGGGATCAGCATCCGGACCTGGCCGCGCTGCCCATCCGCGAGGTGGCGGGCGGTTGGGGCAACCAGATGTGGCGCCTTGGGGACGAGTTGGCGGTCCGGCTGCAGCGGATGGACACCCGCCCAGATCTTCAGCTCAAGGAGCGCCGGTGGCTGCCGACCCTGGCCCCGCGCCTGCCGCTGCCGATCCCGGTCCCCGTGCGGGACGGTGCGCCGTCCGAGCGCTTCCCCAAGATCTGGACCGTCATGACATGGGTTGAGGGCACGCCGCTGGACAACGGCTCGATCACCCGCGGCGACCATGCGGCCGACATCCTGGCGGCCTTCCTCAAGGCGCTGCATGTGGAGGCGCCCGCCGAGGCGCCGGACGCCTCGGACCGCGGCGGTCACCCCAAGGCGTGCACGGAGGGCTTTGAGAACTTCCTGCGGGCCGTGGACCTCGGCCGCTTCGCCGAGGAGGACATCCGGGCCGTGTGGGACGACGCGGTCGCGGCTCCCGAGTGGGAGGGCCCGCGGGTGTGGGTGCACGGCGACCTGCATCCCGCGAACGTCGTCGTCGCGGACGGGACACTGGCGGGCGTCGTCGACTTCGGCGAGGTGTTCGCCGGCGACCCGGCCTGGGACCTTGCGGCCGCCTGGCTGCTGCTCCCCGCGGGCGGCGCCGCACGGTTCTTCGCCGGTTACGCACAGGCGGACGAGGCGACGGTCCGACGGGCACGCGGGCTGGCCGCGATGAAGAGCCTGTTCCTGATGCTGATGGGCCAGAACGGGGACCGGGGCCTGCCCGGCGGCAAGCCGAACTGGGGACCCGCAGGCCGGTCGGCGCTTGATCGTGTCCTGAAGGTGTGGGGCTCAAGAAGTCATCGCTGCAGGTGGGGCACTTGAGGGTCAATGGTCTGGGACGCTGTGGTGATGATCGTGTCGCTGGTGTACCGCGCTGTCCGGGGACTGCTCTCGCTGCCGGAGGTGCTGCTACAGCGGAAGCCATCGGTGGAGGCCGAAGTGCTGATCCTGCGGCACGAGAACGCGGTTCTGCGAAGGCAGTTGGCCGCACCGATACGCTACGAGCCAGCCGACCGATTCTGGTTCTCCGCCCTGTCCGCGCTGATACCCCGGCACCGCTGGGCCTACGTCTTCCCCGTCACCCCCGGCACCCTGCTCGGCTGGCACCGCAAGCTGATCGCCGACAAGTGGCACTACACCGCGCGCCGCACCCGCGTCCGACGTCCGCCCCGTTCCGCCGCACTCAAGAAATTGGTGCTACCCCTCGCCGACGAGAACCCCCGATGGGGGCACCGGCGCATCCAGGGCGAGATGGCGCGGCTGGGTCATCCAATAGCGTCGGGCACCGTGTGGAACATCCTGCACGCGGCTGGGAGGGACCCAGCGCCACGACGCCAAGGACCGAGCTGGAAGAAGTTCTCGACCGTCCAGGCCGAAGGGATCGTCGCGGCAGACTTCTTCCACATCGACACCGCGCTGGGCCAACGCCTCTACGCCATGGCCTTCCTGGAACACGGCACACGCCGACTGCACCTCACCCCCGCAACCGCGCACCCCACCGGGCAGTGGGCGGTCCAGCAAGCCCGCGAGTTCACCACAGCGCGGGCCGATCGCGGCGGACAGCTCAGGTTCCTGCTCCGCGACCGGGACGCAAAGTACACCGCCTCCTTCGACGCCGTTTTCACCGCCGAGGACGCGAAAGTCCTGCTCAGTGCCCCATGGGTGCCCAAGATGAACGCCCACTGCGAGCGGGTGATCGGAACCGTACGCCGAGAAGCCCTCGACCATGTACTGATCATGAACGCATCCCACGCCACCAAAGTCCTCACTGAGTTCGCGGACCACTACAACCGGCATCGGCCGCACCGCTCCCGAGGGCAACTCCCTCCCGACGCGTCACATAAGACGCCACGCGCCATCGACCTCCACAACCGCCGACTACTGCGCACCCGCGTACTGGGAGGCGCAATCAACGAGTACCGATACGCTGCTTGACCTGCGGCGATGAATAGATGAGCCGCCACAGGTTCATGGCCAAGCTGATGAAGAAGCAGCGCCGGGTACCAAGGGTGCGGGTCAACCCATGCCCCCACTGCTGCCGGTGCGTCGCAATCAGCAGCGATCTTGGCGGATACGGCTCCCCCCTTGCTGGCATCCAGCTCGGTAGATTCCTCCTCGTCTCACCAACTCGACTGCACTGAGCGGAACTTTGCCGACCGTTCAGCGCGAGACAGCACGTGAGCCGTACTCGCCGGATCCTCTCCTCTCCGGAACCTCTCGCCGTCCTGCTGAGGACTGCCTTCCCGCCCCCAGAACGGGTTGCCGGAGTACCCGATCCCGCCCCCCGCGCGCCGATGAACTGCGCGAACAGCCGACAACGCCTCCAAGGAGACAGCAGCTGCGTTTGACACCTGAACGTCAGAGTGCCAATCTCACGGCGAGTTAGGAAACATTCCTAACCTGTGGTCGTCTGCGACCGGCCCGCCCGCATGCGCCCCACCTGAGTGCGGTACGACCCGCTGTCCTCGTCGCGGCCCGCCCCCAGGCGCGACATCAACCGCAACCGGTACCGCACCTAGCAAGAGTTACCGGCTTCGCCGGTTCACCCTTCCCTCACTTCCCGGAGTAACGCGATGACCCCCAGCAGATTACGGTCGCTCTTGCGCCGCGGCACCCCACTTGCCCTGGTCACGCTCGTGGCCGGTACGGCCAT
>NZ_JBGCBY010000047.1:0-38650 GCF_041262165.1 Streptacidiphilus sp. MAP12-16 | reverse complement strand
GGGCGGAGCACAAAGCGGGGCGGAGCACAAAGCGGGGCGGAGCACAAAGCGGGGCGGAGCACAAAGCGGGGCGGAGCACAAAGCGGGGCGGAGCACAAAGCGGGGCGGAGCAGGGCAGGGCGCAAGGCGGGGCGCAAGGCGGGGCGAAGCGCGGAGCGGGGCGCAAGGCGGGGCGAAGCGCGGAGCGGGGCGCAAGGCGGGGCGAAGCGCGGAGCGGGGCGCAGGGCGGAGCAAAGCGGCGGCGGCGGAGGTGGCGGGGGACGGTGGCGGAGGTGGCGTCAGCGTTGGCGGCGGCCGCGGCGGAGGTGGCGGAGGGCGGTGGCGGTGGCTGCGCCGGAGGCGAAGGCGGCGAGGGAGCTGAACATGGCCGCACGCGGTGACCGCAGCGCGGGCGGCCGGTCGGTGGGGGCCTCGGCGGAGCCGGGCCTCTCACCGCCGCCGACGCCGCCCGCCCCCACCTCCGCGCCCCCGCCGGCCTCGCGCCAGTCCTCCTCCGCCCGGGCGCGCGCCCGAGCGCCCGCGGCGACGGGGTCCGCCGTCGCCGTCCAGGCGACGCAGAAGAACAGCCATCGGCAGACGAAATTGATCCACAGCAGCAGCGCGACCGGCGTGCCGAACGCCCCGTACACGCTCTTGCCGGCGACCTGGCTCAGATACGTCGAGATCAGCAGCTTCAGCAGTTCGAAGCCGACCGCGCCCAGCAGCGCGCCCTGCGCCACAACCCGCCTTCGCTGACCGGGAATCCGGGGCAGCCCCACCAGCAGGTAGGCGAAGAGCATCATGTCCGCGCCGACGGCGATGACGAACGAGGACAGACCGAGCAGGAACCGCCCTCCCAGCCAATGGTCGATCCCGAGCGCCCGCGCCACCTGTGAGGTCAGCGCCGAGGTCACGGACGAGGCGCCGATCGACACGGCGGTGACCAGGCCGAGGCCGACCAGCACGCCCACGTCCAGCGCCTTGCGTTGCACCGGGTTGCCCGGCTCCTCGGGCAGCCGCCACACGGTCCGCACCGATGCCCGCGTCGTGTCGACCCAACCGAGACCCGAGACCAGCAGCAGCGCCGCACTGACCAGCCCGACCGTCCCGGCGTTGCGCACCAGCGAGGCCAGGTCCAGCGACTGTGCCAGCGAAGGGATCTGAGCCTCGATCTGCTTCTGCACATGCTGGACCTGGGCATCGTCGAGCGTGGCCACGGCGATCGCCATCGCGACGGTGAGCAGCGGAAAAAGCGCGAGGAAGCCGAAAAAGGTGACCGCCCCGGCCAGCCGGTTCGACCCGATGTCGTTGAAGTGCTCGAAGACCCGGTACGCCCTGGTGCGCAGCACCCACGCCACGACCGGGCCGAGCACCGGCAGCCGGGTCAGCCGGTCCACGGCGCCAAGGGTCCTCGCATGGGATCGAACATAGCGCCGGTGGGACCTCCGGGTCAGCCCGGCTGGTCCGGTCGGGGGGCCGGGGTGCGGTCGGCGAGCGGGACGAAGGGGATCGGCTCCTGCTCGCCGAGGAAGAGGGTGCGGACGACCCGCTCCGCGGCCCGGCCGTCGTCGAAGGCGCAGAAGCGCTCCCGGAAGGCGGCCCGGAGCTCGGTCGAGGCGTCCGAGCGCCACTCCCCCGAGCGCAGCAGTTCGGCGAGCTCGTCCTCGGTGCGGGCTGTCGCGCCGGGGGTCTCGCCGGGGCGGCCGGAGAAGAGGTCCAGGTACACCCCGCGGGTCTCCCGGTAGACATCCCAGTCATCGGCGAAGACGATGATCGGCCGGTCCAGGTTGGCGTAGTCGAACATCACCGAGGAGTAGTCGGTGACGAGCGCGTCGGCCGCGAGTGCGAGCCGTTCCACAGAGGGGTGCCGGGACACGTCGACGACGCCCTGCACCCGCTGCTCCGAACCGAATCCCGCGTTCTCGTCGTAGAGGTAATGGCTGCGATTGAGCAGCACGAACGAGGGGCCGAGGGTGCGGGCGAGCCGTCCCAGGTCGAGCCGGGGGTGGTACGAGGAGCGGTAGTCCCGCACCGTGGGCGCGTAGAGCAGCGCGGTCTGGCCGGGCAGGATGCCCAGTTCCTCGCGCGCGGCGAGGACGTCCGCGGCACCCGCGGTCTGGAAGACGTCGTTGCGGGGGTAGCCGTACTCCAGCGTCCGGTAGGTCGACGGGTAGACCCGTTCCCAGATCAGCGTGGAGAAGTGGTTGGAGCTGAGGCTGTAGTCCCAGCGGTCGACCCGCTCCAGCAGCTTGCCGAAACTGATCTCGCCGGCCGCCGCCGGGTATTCGCGCAGGTCGAGGCCCATCTTCTTGATGGGGGTTCCATGATGGGTCTGCAGATGGACCGTACCGGGGCGCTTGCGTGCGCCGTCCGGGAAGTTGACGTTGTTGACGAAGTAGGTCGCGCGGGAGATCGCCTCGCGGTAGCTGCGCGAGCCGGGCGAGACCACGGTCAGGCCCTTGGGGACGTCCTGCCGGCGCCTGGCCTCGACCACCCAGACCGACCTGACGTCGGGCGCCAGCTCCTGCAGCTTGGCCTGGATCGCCGCCGGGTTGCAGGCCGGGACGCGGCTCCAGTAGGAGGCGAACACCGCGAGGTTCGGATCCAGCGGCAGCTGCCGCTGGATCCGCTGGTAGCCGCCGAGCACGGGCTTGGCCAGGACGCCGCGGACGCCCGGCCGAGCCGCGCGCACCGTGCGGCGGGCCGAACGGGCGAGCTGCCCCACCGGTCCCGACTTCCAGCCGCCGCCGACCTGAAGCTCGGGCGCACCCGGCGGACGGTGCCGCTGCTCCCGCTCGGCGGCGAGGGCGAAGAACTCCTTGCGCGCGGCCGTCGGCAGCCGGTTCGGGTGGTCACCGACCGTGCGCAGGTGGTCGACCATCCTGCGGTGCATCAGCAGTCGCCACCGGTCGAGCTCGGGATGCGCGTCGAGGAAGGCGAACACCAGGTCGTACTGGGCGAAGATGTCGAAGTGCTTGCGGCTGACCGTGGCCAGGATGTTGCCGCCCTGCCTGCGCTGGCGATAGTGCACGACGACCCGGTCGAGCAGAGCGATGCTGCCGGCGGCGAGCATCACCGGGTAGGTCCAGGGGGTGTCCTCGTAGTACCCGGCCGGGAAGCGGAAGCGGTGCTTCTCGACGAAGCCGCGGCGGTACGCCTTGTTCCACACCACCATCAGCATGAGGAGGAGTTCCTCACGCTCGGCGACCTCGAAGACGTCCGCCCGGTCGGCGGCGGGAGCGAACGCACCGGCCGCTCCCTCGCCGCTGCGGACCTCGCGTCCGTCCCAGTAGGTGCGGGCGTAGTCGTAGATCAGGACGTCCGGATCCCCGGTCGTGTCGATCCGGTCGGCGATCGCCTTGAGCGAGCCTTTGGTAAGAGTGTCGTCACTGTCGAGGAAGATCAGGTAGTCCCCGGTGGCCACCTCAATGCCCGCATTTCGGGCAGGCCCGAGACCCACGTTCTCCGGCAGGTGCAGCACCCGGACGCGGTCGTCCGCGCGCGCGTAGGCATCGAAGATCTCCCCGCAGCCATCGGGCGAGCAGTCGTCGACCCCGACCAGCTCAAAGTCCCCAAAGGACTGTTCCAGAACGGAATCCAGGCATTCGCCGAGATAGGACTGGACCTTGTAGGCAGGGACGATGACGCTGAACCGGGGCATGGTTGACCACCTTAGCGTTAGCCCGGGAGCACACTCCCGGACTGCTGCCGGCCATCGTCCGGCAACACCCCGGATGACTCACAGGTGGATCCCAGGAAACTCCCAGGCGAGCAGAAGCGGAGTAGTCAGTTCCGTTTCCCCACCATCGGACTCACCAGGATGAACCGGGCGTGCCCGCCCTGTATGGCTACGGCTAGGCTTGGGCTCGTATGGCCTCTTGATCACCTGCGACTGCCTCCCAGCATCCATGGGAACTGAGCGGCCGACGCCACCGTCCTACAAGGTCCTACAGCCGTCACACCGTCCCCGTGCGGTTCCTGAGTCACGTACAGACCAGCGCCGAGCTGCTTATATGTGCCAGTCCGAGAAAGGCCTGCCGTACCCATGGCCCCCCGCCTCTCCGTGGTCGTCCCGATCTACAACGTCCAGCTGTATCTCGAGGAGTGCCTGGCGTCCCTCGCCGCGCAGACCTTCAGGGACCTCGATGTCATCCTGGTCGACGACGGGTCGACCGACTCCAGTGCCGAGATCGCCGAGGCGTTCACCCAGCGTGACTCCCGCTTCCGGCTGGTCCGCCAGGAGAACCAGGGCCTGGGCCCGGCCCGCAACACCGGCAGCCGCGAGATGGACCCGGACGGCGAGTTCCTCACCTTCGTCGACAGCGACGACATCGTTCCGCCGAACGCCTACCAGCTGATGATCGAGACGCTGGAGCAGACCGGCTCGGACTTCGTCGCGGGAAACGTGCTGCGCTTCCGCTCCGTGGGGTACAACCCGTCCTGGGTGCACCGCGAGCCGTTCGGCAGGACCCGGCTGAAGACCCATGTCAGCGAGTTCAGTCCGCTGGTCACCGACCGCACCGCGTGGAACAAGATCTACCGCAGGTCCTTCTGGGACGAGCACGCGATGCAGTACCCGGGCATCCTCTACGAGGACGCTCCCGTCAGCGTTCCGCTGCACTTCCTCGCCAAGAGCGTCGACGTCCTCTCCGAGCCGGTCTACTACTGGCGGATGCGCGAGGTCGGCACGAAGTCGATCACCCAGAACCGGACCGACCCCAAGGGCCTGGTCGACCGCGTCGCCTCGATCGGAATGGTGCGCCACTTCCTGCACGAGCAGCCCGGTGCGGAGTTCCGCAAGCACCAGCGCTTCTACGACAACAACTCGCTGGTCGAGGAGATGCCGCTGTTCTTCTCGGTGCTCCCCCAGGCCGGCGAGGAGTACCGGACCGCCTTCCTGGACCATGTCGGCGCAATGCTCGGCGAGATCGACAGCTCGGTCCTGGCGGCGCTCCCCGAGGGCCTGCGGATCAAGTACTGGCTCACCGCCAAGCGCCGCATGGACGACCTGCTCGCCCTGCTGGAGTTCGAGAAGGAGTACCCGCGGGCCATCCCGACCCGCGGAACGGTCCGTCCCAAGGCCGACTACCCCTTCCTCAAGGACCGCCCGCCGCTCGACGACGCGGTGCTCGCCCTGGGGAAGGCCGTCGGCCTGCACGCGACGCTCGACGACTTCCGCTGGCACGACGGCACGCTGACCCTGGAGGGTCACGCCTTCCAGAAGAACCTCGGCGCCGAGCACCGGTACGACTCGGTCCGGGCGCTGCTGCTCCGCGAGGCCGGCAGCCGCCGGGTGGTGGCCCTGCCCGCGAAGACCGTGCGCCGGCCCGACGTGACCGCGCGCAACCAGAACCTGCCGTTCCACCACGCCGACTGGTCCGGCTTCTCGGCCCGCTTCGACCCGGAGCGCCTCAAGAGGCGCGGCCAGTGGCAGGACGGCCGGTGGCGGGTCACCCTCGGACTCTTCGGCAAGGGCCGCCCCCGGCGTACCCGGATCAAGGAGGGGCTCACCGGCTCCGGCCAGGTCCCCGCGCCGATCTGGGTGAGCGACGACGTCCGGGTGATCCCGGAGATCAACGACCAGCACCTCAGCCTGCGCGTGGAGACCGTCCAGGCCCGGGTCTCCGGGGCCGAGGCGGTCGGTGACCGGATCGAGCTCCGGGGCTCCGTCGTCGAGCGGCCCGGTCTGGACGGGGCCGTGCTCGTCGTCGGTCACGCCGAGGACGGCAGCGACCGCGAGCTCACCTACCCGCTGGTGCTCGGCACGCCGGGCAGCGGCCGGGTTCCGTTCACGGTCCAGCTCTCCCCGGCCGCGCTCGAAGAGGTACGCCGTGAGGAGGCGGAGCTCCGTCCCAGCGCGCTGGAGCGCTCCGTCGACCGCTGGAACACCGAGCTGCTCCTCACCGACGGCGAGCGGCTGAACCTGGTCGTGGACCGGACTCCGGACAGCCCGCACTCGGTCCAACTCCCCATCCTCCAGGAGGGCTCCGCGAGCAGCGGACGGGCTCTGCTGCTCAAGCCGGCCCCACGCGGCTACCTGCAGATCTGCGACCAGCAGATCCAGCCGGTGGTCGAGCGTGTCTCGGCACTGCCCGACCGGTCGGCCTTCCTGCTCGAGGGAAGCTTCCCGCTGCCCGGCCGGCACCCCTTCGAGCTGGTGCTGCGCCACAAGCAGCACACCCGCCGGGCCCAGGTCCACGCCGCCGAGGCGGTGGACGGGCGCTTCAGCGCGGAGCTGCCGGCCATCCCCAACGACGCCTTCGGCGGCGACCTGCCGCTGCCGGCCGGGGAGTGGGAGCTGCTGGTGCGCCTCGGCGCCACCGACCTCGCCGACGCCACCGAACTCCAACTCCACCTCGCGCCCGGCGCCCACTCCGCGGTACCGCTGGAGATCGAGGCCCGGGGCAAGAAGGTGGCGCTCCGGCGCCGCTGGCACGACTACCTGCTGCTGACCTCCGAGAGCGACCTCACCGACGAGGAGGCCGGCCCGTACCACCAGCGCATGCTGCGCACGAAGCACTACCCGGCCGCGCGGACCAAGCCGCTGCGCGAGGCCGTGCTCTACGACGCCTTCACCGGCGGCGCGTACGCCGACTCGCCGCGCGCGATCCACGAGGAACTGGTGCGCCGGGGCAGCGACCTGGAGCACCTCTGGGTGGTCGCCGACCTGCAGGCGGAGATCCCGGCCACGGCCAAGCCGGTCCGCCTGCACAGCCCCGAGTGGTACGAGGCGCTGGGCCGCTCCCACTACGTGGTCGGCAACACCAGCCTGCCGACGTGGTTTGAACGCCGGGAGGGCCAGGTCGTCCTGCAGACCTGGCACGGCACCCCGGTGAAGAAGGTCGGCTTCGACTTCGACAACGACTGGTACGCCGACCCGGACCAGCTGCGGGCGTTGGAGGACGGCGCCAAGCAGTGGAGCCTGCTGGTCTCGCCCAACCCGCCGAGTACCCCGGTGCTGCAACGGGCCCTGCGCTACCAGGGCGAGGTCCTGGAGACCGGCCTGCCCCGCACCGATCTGCTGTACAGCCCCGACCAGGGCGGGCGCGCGGCGGCGGTGCGGCGGCGCCTGGGCCTGCCGGACGGCAAGAAGGTCGTGCTCTACGCGCCGACCTGGCGTGAGGACCAGCAGCGGTTCGGTGGCGGCACCCGCCTCGACCTGCGGATCGACCTGGACCGGGCCCGCGCCGCGCTCGGCGACGACCAAGTCCTGCTGGTCCGCCCGCACTTCCTGGTGGGCGAGGTCGCCGAGGGCTCCGGCAACGGCTACGTCTGGGATGTCGCCGACTACCCGGACGTCGAGGACCTGATGCTGGTCGCCGACGTTCTGGTGACCGACTACTCGGCGGTGCTGCCCGACTTCGTCGGCACCGGCAAGCCGGTCCTGCTGTTCGACTACGACCTGGAGCACTACCGCGACGCCCTGCGCGGCTTCAGCTTCGACTACGAGTCGGAGGCGCCGGGACCGATCCTCAGGACCTCCGAGGAGCTGGTTGCCGCGCTTCGCGACGTCGACGCGGCGACGGCGCCCTTCGCCACGGCCTACGCCGACTACCGCGAGACCTACTGCCCCTGGGACGACGGCAAAGCCGCCGCCCGGGTCGTGGACGCGATGCTGCGCCGCTGAGCTCGGGGCGGACGGCCGCGGGCCGGAACCCCTGTGGGGTTCCGGCCCGCGGCCGTCCGAGTTCTCGGCACTATGCGCCGGCGTGCGCCTTCACCGGCAGTGGGGCCGGGGTGCGCTCCGCCAGGGGGCGGAACGGCAGCGGCTCCTGCTCGCCCAGGAACACCCGGCGCACCACCCGTTCGGCCGCCCGCCCGTCGTCGAACTGGCAGAAGCGCGCCCGGAACGCGGCCCGCAACTCGGCCGCCTCGGCGCTCTCCCAGGCCCCGGAGCGGAACGCCTCGATCACGCCCGCGGTGTCCGTGGTGACCACGCCGGGGGTGTCGCCGGGCCGTCCGGAGACCAGGTCGACGTAGACCCCTCGGGAGGCCTTGTAGACCTCCCAGTCGGGGGCGTGGACGACGATCGGCCGGTCAAGGTTGGCGTAGTCGAACATCAGTGACGAGTAGTCGACGAGCAGGGCGTCCGAGGCCAGGGCCAGCTCCTCGACCGAGGGGTACTCGGAGACGTCCCGGAGCACGCCGCGCCGGGACTGCGTCTGCAGCCGCTTGTTGGCGCCGTAGAAGTAGTGCGCCCGCGCCAGCACGACGAACGAGGGACCGAGGCCCTCGCAGAACCGCTCCAGGTCCAGCGGGGGCACGAAGCTCTTGCGGTAGTCGCGGTGCGTGGGCGCGTACAGGATCGCCGTCTGCCCGGGCTCGATGCCCAACTTCGCCCGGATTCGCAGGACCTCCGCCGCGTCCGCGTTCTGGTAGACGTCGTTGCGGGGGTATCCGGTCTCCAGGGTGGTGTAGCCGCTCGGGTAGACGCGCTCCCAGACCTGGGTGGAGTGGCGGTTGGAGCTCAGGCTGTAGTCCCACTGGTCGGCGTGCTCGAGCAGCAGGTCGAAGCTGAGTCCGACGGTTGAGGCGGGGTACTCGCGCTGGTCCAGGCCCATCTTCTTGAGCGGGGTTCCGTGATGGGTCTGCACATAGGTCTGCTCGGGGCGCTTGACGATGTCACCGGAGAAGCTGGCGTTGGACACCAGGAACTCGGCCCTGGCCATCAGCTCCCAGTAGGCGCGGGACCCGTTGAGCACGAACGTCACGTCCCTGGGCGCCTTGAGCGCGGCCCGCTTGTCCAGCACCCAGACGCCCCGGGTCCCCGGGGCCAGCTCCTGGGCCTTGCGGTAGATCGCTTCGGGATTGCAGGCGATCGAGCGGTTCCAGTAGGCCATATAGGCCACCAGGCCCTTCTCGATCGGGCGGTGCAGGTTCGCCCGGTAGATCGCGTTGAGTGCCCGGCCGGCCGCCTGGTTCCGGCGCTGGCGCCACTGTCGGCGTCCCTTGGTGAGCGAGCGCCGGGCTCCCTCGACCGCGCGGAAGCGCAGGTAGGAGCCCTGCTCCAGAGCGGCGCCCTTGAGCCCGTCGGCGCCGGCGGGTCGGGACCAGCCCTGCGGGCGCAGCTGCTGGCAGAGTTCCGCGGCGGCCAGGAAGTAGGTCCTGCGCTCCGACTCACGAGCGTCACGGGAGCGGCTCAGGGTGGCCAGGATCGACAGGAACAGCGCGTCGAAGAGAGCGGCACGGAGCGCCGGCGACTCAGCCTCGGGGCCGTCCCCCTCCCCGCCGAGGAGCCGGCGGTAGGCGTCGAGGGTGCGGAGCCCCGCGCGGAGCACCGACTCAGCGCGCGCGCCGCCCCCGACCCTGCGCCGCACCAGGCGCTGAGCGCACACAGCGTCGAGCGCCCCCACCTGCTCGGCCGCCAGCAGCATCCGTTGGGCGAGCACCACGCCGGAGGGCGCTTCCGAGACGAACGCCTCGCTGTGCTTGCGGTAGAAGTCGCGGCGCAGCACCCGGTTCCAGGTCACGGCTGGGAGCCTGAAGGCCGTGGGCCGGTCCGCGGCGGCGAACGTGCCCGCCTCCAGGGCGGCCAGGACCTCGGTGTCCAGGCTCTCCTTGACCCGGCCCAGCCAGTCCTGGCGTTCGTGGTCGAAGAGCAGCAGCTCGGGGTCGCCGAGTTCGCGCAGCCGGTCGTCCAACGCGGCGAGGGCACCCGGCAGCAGCGCGACGTCGCGGTCCAGCAGCAGCAGGTACTCCCCGGCGGCCTGGGCTGCGCCATGGTCGCGGGCCTGGTCGAGGTTGCCCGGCGTGGAGACCCGGATGACCCTGCGGTCGTCGGCGGCGTACTGGTCGATCAGCGCTTCAGCGTCTCCGCCGGGGTCGTCACCGGTGGCGATCAGTTCCAGCCCCTGGAACGACTGGGAGAGCACGGACTCGACCGAGTCGCGCAGATAGGCCGTCTCGCCGACGAAGGGGACGACGATACTGAAGCGGGGCATGATCATCCATCAGATCAGTGGACATGGAACGGGATTCCTGGCGCCCTGAGGTGCGGCAACCGCAGGAACACGGTGGCACACGACCCCCCATCCGCGTTGGAACCCGAAGCTTGACGTTAATCGATCGTTGTTCGGAACGTCTATTCACGTTTGGTTACATTCTTAACCAATCCCTGTACACCATGTCCTCTTCTTCCTTGATCCCTGCCGTCCGGGGGGTTCATGTTTTCCAACGAACCAGACCATCACCGGTCACACCGCATCAAAGTCACGCTGCAAGCATGCGCGGAGAAGAGATGTGACACACGCCACCGCGCGGGCGCTCCGGACGGCCTTCCCCGATAGTCTCGCTGTGTGGTAGTTCATGCCTCGGAGACCAAGATGACCGCGGTCCAGCCAGAAACACGGCCCGCCACGCTGGAGGACGTCCCGGGATGGTTCTTCCCGGTCGACCGTCACCTCTTCGCCTGGCTCCTCGAACGGCAGCAGAAGCTCGCGATCGCCGGGGACCTGATCGAGATGGGCGCCTACCTGGGCCGCAGCGCCATCGTGATCGGCGAGTACGTCCGGGAGGGGGAGACCTTCACGGTCTGCGACCTGTTCGACTCCGACGCCGGGGACGACGAGAACTCCGGCGAGATGCAGATGTCCTACCGGTCCACGCTGACCCGGAACGCGTTCGACGCCAACTACCTCGCCTTCCACGACGCGCTGCCCACGGTCGTGCAGGCGCCCACCTCGGTCCTCGGAGACGGGCGGATCGGACCGGAGAGCTGCCGCTTCGTCCACATCGACGCCTCCCATCTCTACGAGCACGTGATCGGTGACATCCGGGTGGCCCGCGACTCGCTGGCCCCCGACGGGGTCGTGGTGCTGGACGACTACCGCACCGAGCACACCCCGGGCGTGGCCGCGGCGGCGTGGGAGGCCGTGGCGACGCTCGACCTCAAGCCGATCGTGCTCTCCGGCACCAAGATGTACGCGACCTGGGGCGACCTCGACGAGGTCCAGGAGGACCTGTTCCAGGCCTGCCGCAGCTGGGAGCACCAGCGGCTCAGCGTCGAGCAGGTCCGGGGCCGCCGGCTGCTGCGCCTGCGCGGACTGAAGGAACTGGCCCCGCCGCCGTTCCGCCACTCGCGCTACTACGGCGAGGTGCAGGCGGCGCAGCTCCGGGCCCGGGCCGACGCCAGGACCGAGCAGAAACGCCTGGCGGCCGAGCACGCGGCAGCCCGGCGCACCCCGGCGGCGCGCGCCAAGCGGATGGCTCGCGAGCTGCTGCCCCCGGTGGCCACCAGGGCCGGCGCAAGGCTGCTGCAGGCGCGGAGGTCCAGGAAGGGCTGACGCTGTCCCGGTCATCAACCCGCGAAGGTGAAGCTGCGCAGCGGGCGCCAGACCTCGTCCGCGCCGAAACGGTAGAGGCTGAAGCCGGGCACGGTGAACTCGGCCCGATAGCCGCGCAGTTCGGCGTACGCCTGGTCCAACGACTCCTCCTTGACGCCGTGCGCCACCGTCACATGCGGGTGGTAGGGGAAGTTCAGCTCGCGGGCGAGCAGCCCGGAGCGGACCGATGCCTCCACCGCCCGGCACTCCCGCGCACCCGCCTCGACCCGGACGAACACGACCGGCGACACCGGCCGGAAAGTGCCGCTGCCGTGCAGCAGCACCCGGAACGGGCGGTGCTCAGCGGCAGCGGCGGCGAGGTGCGACCCGACCGCGTCCAGCGAGGCGACGGGCACCTCGGTCGGCGGCAGCAGGGTCACATGGGTGGGTATGCTCCGCGCCAGCGGGTCGCCGTACCCGGCCCGTGCGTCCTGGATCTCGGCGGCGTACGGCTCGGGGACGGCGATGGACACGCCGATCACCACGCCGTCGCCGTCCTCGGTACTGCCGTCACCGCTGCCGCGGCCACTGCCGTCCGTCGGGCGCGTCATCGGGGCCTCAGTGCTTCGCCGGGAGGAAGCCGATCCGGTCGTACGCCGCAGCGAGGGTCTCCCCGGCCACGGCACGGGCCTTCTCGGCGCCACGGGCGAGCACCGCGTCGAGCTCCGCCGGGTCGTCGAGGTACGCCTTGGTGCGCTCCTGGATCGGGGCCACCCACTCGCTGAACACCTCGGCGAGCTCGGTCTTCAGCGCCCCGTACATCTTGCCGTCGAAGTGCTCCACCAGCTCCGCGACCGGCCGGCCGCTGATCGCCGAGTAGATGCTCAGCAGGTTGGAGACGCCCGGCTTCTCCTTCTCGTCGAAGGAGACGACCGTGCCGGTGTCGGTGACCGCGCTTCGGAACTTCTTCGCGCTGACCTTGACGTCGTCCAGCAGGTTGACGATCCCCCTGGGCGAGGAGGCCGACTTGCTCATCTTCGCCTGGGGGTCCTGCAGGTCGTAGACCTTCGCGGTCTCCTTGAGGATGTACGGGTTGGGCACGGTGAAGGTCTGGCCGAAGCGGTGGTTGAAGCGCTCGGCGAGGTCACGGGTGAGCTCGACGTGCTGCCGCTGGTCCTCCCCCACCGGGACCTGGTCCGCCTGGTACAGCAGGATGTCGGCGACCTGGAGGACGGGATAGGTGAACAGGCCGACCGTGGTGCGGTCCGCGCCCTGCTTGGCGGACTTGTCCTTGAACTGGGTCATCCGCGCGGCCTCGCCGTAACCGGTGAGGCAGTTCATCACCCAGCCGAGCTGGGTGTGCTCGGGGACGTGCGACTGGACGAAGAGGGTGCAGCGCTCCGGATCCAGGCCGACACCGAGCAGCTGCGCAACGGACGCACGGGTGTTCTCCCGCAGCGCCGCCGGGTCCTGGTCCACGGTGATCGCATGCAGGTCGACGACCATGTAGAAGGCGTCGTGGGAGTCCTGCAGCGCCACCCACTGGCGGACAGCCCCCAGGTAGTTGCCGAGGTGGAACGACCCGGACGTCGGCTGGATACCGGAGAGCACACGAGGGCGATCAGTGACCATGCCGCCATTCTCTCAGGAACCCGCAAGCGCTTTGCCCACTGCTCGCTTTCCTGTCACGGCTTGATCAGGTTCCGGCCGGCGGCGGCGCCTCGGGCCCGGCGGTTTCCGGGGCAGGCGGAGCGGAGGCGGCGGGCAGCGTAGAGGCGGCGGGCGCAGCGGAGGCGGCGGGCGCAGCGGCTTGCGCGGGCTTGGCCTTGGTGACCCTGACCCGGTCCACCCGGCGGCCGTCCAGCGCCGCGACCGCGATCCGGTAGCCCTCGCCGACCTCCACCTGCTCGTCCAGTTCCGGCAGGTGCCCCAACTCGGCCACCACGAAGCCCGCGACCGTCTCGTACGGGCCCTCCGGCAGCTCCACCCCCGTCTCCTCCGCGAAGTCGGCGAGGTTCAGCAGCCCGTCCACCTCGACGCTGCCGCCCGCGAGCCGCCGCGTCGTGCTCAGCTCCTGCGAGTCGTACTCGTCCCTGATCTCGCCGATGACCTCCTCGACCAGGTCCTCCAGCGAGACGATGCCGGCCGTGCCGCCGTACTCGTCGACGACGATCGCCAGATGGTGGCCCTCGTGGCGCATCTCCGACATCGCCGGGAGCACCCGCTTGGTGGCGGGCAGCAGCTTCACCGGGCGGGCGAGGTCGCGCACGGTCTGCGCCGCCGGGCCGCCGCCCGGCTGCGGTGACCGGTAGAGATCCCTGACGTGGACGAAGCCGATCACCGCGTCGTAGGAGCCGTCCACGACCGGGTACCGCGAGTGCGGATAGCGGGTGACCTCGTGCCGCACCTCCTCCAGCGGGCGGGAGGCGTCCAGGAAGGTCACCTCGGTGCGCGGCACCATCACCTCGCGCAGCTGCCGCTCGCCCGCCGCGAAGACCTCGCCGATGAGCCGCCGCTCGTCGCTGCCCAGCTCGGTGTTGGAGGCCACCAGCCCGCGCAGTTCCTCCGAGCTCATCGCGTTGCGACCCGCCGCCGGGTCGCCGCCGAGCAGACGCACCATCAGGTTGGTCGACCGGGACAGCAGCCAGATCACCGGCCGCAGCACCACCGAGATCACGTCGACCAGCGGCGCGGCCAGCAGCGCGATGGACTCGGACCGCTGCAACCCGATCCGCTTCGGTGTCAGCTCCCCCAGCACCAGCGAGACATAGGAGATCACCAGGGTCAGCAGCACCAGCGACACGGTGTCCGCGACGCCCTGGCTGATCCCCATTCCGGTGAACAGCGGTGCGACCTTGACCGAGAGGGTGTCCGCGCCGAAGGCGGCCGACAGGAAGCCCATGCAGGTCACCCCGACCTGGACGGCCGCCAGGAAGCGGTTGGGGTCGCCGGCCAGGTGCGCCGCCCTGACCGCGCGCTTGGTACCGCGCTCGGCCAGGGCCTGGATCTGTCCTTCGCGCAGGGAGATCAGCGAGATCTCGGCCACATTGAAGACTCCGCCGATGACGATGAAGATCAGGACCAGTCCGGCGTCCTGGAGGGTCTCGCTCACGGGGACAGTCTAGGAACCCCGCGAGGGGTCGTCCGACCGGCTTCTCCGCCGCAGGCGGTCAGGCGACGGGCAGTCCGGGGGCCGGGTAGGCGTCCATCAGTTCCTTGACCTCGGCGCGGACCTTGCCGACCGTCTCCTCGTCCCCGTTGCGCGCGGCGAGGACCGTGCGGTCGATCCACTCGGCGACGGTGGACATCTCCGACTGCGAAATGCCGCGCGAGGTGAGCGAGGGCGTCCCGATGCGGATGCCGGAAGGGTCGAAGGGCTTGCGGGTGTCGTAGGGCACGGTGTTGTAGTTGACCACGATCCCAGCCCGGTCCAGCGCCTTCGCGGCCACCTTCCCCGGGATGTCCTTGCTGGTGAGGTCGATCAGCAGCAGGTGGTTGTCGGTGCCGCCGGACACCAGGTCGAAGCCCCGCGCGGCCAGGTGCTCGCCCAGCGACCGGGCGTTGCTCACGACCTGTCGGGCGTAGCCGCGGAAGTCCTCGCCGGACGCCTCCTTGAGGGCGACGGCGATGGCTGCGGTGGTCTGGTTGTGCGGGCCGCCCTGCAGACCGGGGAAGACCGCCCGGTCGATGGCGCGGGCGTGCTCCTCGGTGCACATCAGCATCGCGCCGCGCGGGCCGCGCAGGGTCTTGTGCGTAGTGGTGGAGATCACGTCCGCATGCCCCACCGGAGAGGGGTGCGCGCCACCGGCGACCAGTCCGGCGATGTGGGCGATGTCGGCCACCAGGACGGCTCCGACCTCCCGGGCGATCTCGGCGAACGCGGGGAAGTCGATGGTCCGGGGGACGGCCGTGCCACCGCAGAAGATCAGCTTGGGACGCTCCTTCAGCGCCAGCGCCCGCACCTCGTCGAAGTCGACCAGGCCGGTGTCGTGACGCACCCCGTACTGCACCCCCCGGAACCAGGTACCGGTAGCGGAGACCCCCCAGCCGTGGGTCAGGTGGCCGCCCATCGGCAGGGCCATACCCATCACCGTGTCGCCGGGCTTCAGGAACGCCAGGTAGACGGCGAGGTTCGCGGGCGAGCCCGAGTAGGGCTGGACGTTGGCGTGCTCCACGCCGAACAGGGCCTTCGCGCGGTCGATGGCCAGGGACTCGACCTGGTCGATGTTCTGCTGGCCCTCGTAGTAGCGCTTGCCCGGGTAGCCCTCGGAGTACTTGTTCTGGAGCACCGTGCCGCTGGCGGCCAGCACGGCGGCCGACACGTAGTTCTCGCTCGGGATCAGCCGCAGGGTGTCCGCCTGCAGCTGCTCTTCCGCTGCGACGAGTGCGGCGATCTCCGGATCTGTCACAAGCAGCGGGTCTGTCACAAGCAGCGGGTCTGTGTTCTGCGGTCGGGTCATGACCTGTACTCCTCCGGGTCTTCCTGTGACGGTGACCCAGGTGCCCAGGCGTACGGCACTCCGGTGGTGGAACTGCTGCGCCGCTCCCTCGTGGTCTCTTCCACGTGCGCCAGTCGCGACGGTTCCAGCCTAGCGGGTGCCCGGGAAACGGCTGTGCCCTGTCCCGCTGAGCGAGACAGGGCACAGGCGACGCGTGGTGCTGCTGCGTGGACCCGACTGGGGGACTCGGACTAGATCAGGCCGAGGCCCTGGACCGCGTCGCGCTCCTCGATGAGCTCGCCGACGGAGGCGTCGATGCGGGCGCGGGAGAAGTCGTTGATGTCCAGGCCCTGGACGATCTCGAACCGGCCGTCCTTGGCGGTGACCGGGAAGGAGGAGATCAGGCCCTCCGGAACGCCGTAGGAGCCGTCGGAGACGACGCCGGCGGAGGTCCAGTCGCCGGCGGGGGTGCCGGTGGTCCAGGTGAAGACGTGGTCGATGGCGGCGTTCGCGGCCGAGGCGGCCGAGGAGGCGCCACGGGCGTCGATGATCGCCGCGCCGCGCTTGGCCACGGTCGGGATGAAGTAGTCCGACAGCCAGGCGTCGTCGGCGATGGCCTTGGCCGCGTTCTCGCCGTTGACCTCGGCGTGGAAGACGTCGGGGTACTGGGTCGCGGAGTGGTTGCCCCAGATCGTCAGCTTCTTGATCTCGGTGACCGAGACGCCGAGCTTCTTGGCGAGCTGGGCGACCGCGCGGTTGTGGTCCAGGCGGGTCATCGCGGTGAAGCGGTCCGCCGGCACGTCCGGCGCGTTGCGCTGGGCGATGAGGGCGTTGGTGTTGGCCGGGTTGCCGACGACCAGCACCCGGATGTCGTCCGCGGCGTTGTCGTTGATGGCCTTGCCCTGCGGGCCGAAGATCCCGCCGTTGGCGGAGAGCAGGTCGCCGCGCTCCATGCCCGGGCCGCGCGGGCGCGCGCCGACGAGCAGGCCGATGTTCGCGCCCTCGAAGCCCTTGTTCGGGTCGTCGAAGATGTCGATACCCGCGAGCAGCGGGAACGCGCAGTCGTCGAGCTCCATCGCGGTGCCCTCGGCCGCCTTGACGCCCTGCGGGATCTCCAGCAGGCGCAGCTTCACCGGGACATCGGCGCCGAGGAGGTGGCCGGAGGCGATGCGGAAGAGCAGCGCGTAGCCGATCTGGCCGGCGGCACCGGTGACGGTGACGTTGACGGGAGTGCGGGTCATGGTGACGTCTCCTGCTGATACCTGGGCTGACTGAACCTGGGGTGGTCAGGCTTCGGCGGCAGCAGTGCACGTGCAGGGCACGCCCGCGGTGCCGGACCCTGATCGATCTCTTGACTTCAAGAGACCGATGTCAGGTTATCCCAGTGAGGGGGCTGCGTGTGACGCCCGGCCGAGCGGGGTGGCGCGTCCTTCGTCACGTTTCCGGGTCGGTCCTGCCGTTGCGGCATCAAGCCAGGTCAGGCCCGTGCCGGCGGTCAGCCCTGGGCGCGCCCGAAGAAGCGGGCGATGTCCGTGACGAAGGGAATCGTGATCACCGGATTGGGTTCCGACGCGAGCGCCAGAACGATGATCGCCACACCGAGCAGTCCCATCACGAGCACGTCCGTGAACCGGCTGCGCACCGCGAGCATCCCCACCTCCGGGAGGACGATCCGGAGCACGCACGCCAGCAGCATCGCCGCCCCGATGGTGATCACGCCGGGACGGAACGCGTCCAGCGCGGTCACCGCCAGGCCGACGCCGACCAGCGTGAAGACCACCACGATCGGCCACTGCCGGACCGGGACCGGCTGGCCGCGGCCCGCGGCCGCGGCCGATCCCTGCGGCGGGAAGGTGCCGGTGGTCTTCGCCGGGTGGCGGCGCGACTTCGCCGCCGCGTGCGACTTCGGCGCCGCGGTCGTTGCCGGCGTTGGCATTGGCGTTGGCGTCGGCGTTTCCACCGGCGCCGCCTTCTTCGCCGGCGCCGGCGTCCTTACCGGCTCGGAGGGATCAGCCGGCGGCACGCTCGGCCGCCTCGACCACGTTGGAGAGCAGCATGGCCCGGGTCATCGGTCCGACGCCGCCCGGGTTGGGCGACAGCCAGCCCGCGACCTCGGCGACGCCCGGGTGCACGTCGCCGACCAGGCCGTTCTCGTCGCGGCTGACGCCGACGTCCAGTACCGCCGCGCCCGGGCGCACGTCCTCGGGCTTGACCAGGTGCGGCACACCGGCCGCCGCGACGATGATGTCGGCCCGGCGCAGGTGCTGCGACAGGTCGCGGGTGCCGGTGTGGGTGAGGGTGACGGTGGCGTTCTCACTCTTCCGGGTGAGCAGCAGGCCGATGGAGCGGCCGACCGTGATGCCGCGGCCCACCACGACGACGTTGGCGCCGTTGATCTCGACCTTGTGGCGGCGCAGCAGTTCGACGATGCCGTTGGGGGTGCAGGGCAGGGGCGCCTCGACGCCCAGCACCAGGCGACCCAGGCTCATCGGGTGCAGGCCGTCGGCGTCCTTGGCCGGGTCCATCAGCTCGAGCACACGCTTCTCGTCCAAACCCTTGGGGAGCGGCAGTTGGACGATGTAGCCGGTGCAGGCAGGGTTCTCGTTGAGTTCGCGGACGACGTCCTCGACGTCCTGCTGGGTGGCGTCGGCGGGAAGTTCGCGCTGGAGGCTGGCGATGCCGACCTGGACAGAGTCGCGGTGCTTGCCGCGTACGTAGGAGTGGCTGCCGGGGTCGTCGCCGACCAGCACGGTGCCGAGGCCGGGCTGGATGCCCCGGGCCTTCAGCGCCTCGACGCGGACGGTGAGCTCGGACTTGATCGCGGCGGCGGTGGCCTTGCCATCGAGAATCTGGGCGGTCATGACGCCATTCTCCCGGATGGATGCGGTGCGACGTGCAGCGGCTCATGCGCAGCTGCCGATACCCAGGGAATTCGCCGTTTGCACATGGCGGACCATTGGGATCCGGTTGCAGATTTGCCACAACTTTGACCGGGCTCGTGAAGTGGGTGGACACCGTGGGACGGGACCGGAACGATGGACCCGGCAGAGAGGTCGTCGTGCTGATTCAGGTGGAGGGGACCGCACGCGGGAGAGACACGCGGCGGAAGCCACCAGAGACGGCCGGAATTCGGGGGAGACAGTGCGCGGTCAGCAGCAATCGCAGGTGACGCTCCGTCAGTCGACGCGAGCAGCGGGACGATCCGGCAGTCTCGCCGAGACCCTGCCCCCTCGGCCCGTGGACGCCTTGCCGGCATCCGACCCCGCTGTCGTTCCCATCCGATAATCTCGCCGCATTCTCACCCGTAGGGCCTATGCCTGCGGCGCCGAGTGTGTCAGTCGTCCTACCTTCTGCCCGGAGGCAAACCGTGTCCTACCCGCCCGATCCGAACAACCCGTACGGCCAGCCGCAGGACCCGTACGCCAAGCCGCCGCAGCAGCCGCAGCCGGGCTACGGCTACCCCCAGCAGCCGCCGCAGCAGCCCCAGCCGGGTTACGGCTACCCGCAGCAGCCTCCGGCGCAGCCGCAGTACGGCTACCCGCAGCAGGGCCAGCCGCCGCAGCCCGGGTACGACCCCGCCTACGGCTACCCGCAGCAGATGCCAGTTCCTGGAGTCGCCCAGGGCGCCACGGGTTATGTGACCATCCCGACCGGGACCTTCCAGATCGCCTCCTACGGCGCGCGCTTCGGCGCCCGGCTACTGGACTTCGTCTTCTGCATCATCATCGTCTGGATATTCAACCTGGTGGTCCTCAGCGGCCTGGGCCTGGTCGGCAGCAGCACGGTCAACGCCGACGGCACCGTCAACAGCGCTGCCGTGTCCGGAATCTTCGCCACCCTCATCGCCCTCATGGTGATTCCGGTCCTCATCTTCATCGCCTGGGACACGGCGTTCGTCGCCTGGAAGGGCGCGACCCCCGGCAAGATGATCCTCGGCCTCCTCATCGTGGACGAGCGCACCGGCGTGAAGCCCAGCTTCGGCGGCGCGCTGACCCGTTGGGGCTTCCCCATGGGCCTGGGCCTGGTGACCTGCTACATCGGCTCGATCCTGATCTACATCTCGCCCTTCTTCGACAACACGGGCAAGCTGCGCGGCTGGCACGACCGTGCCGCGAACACCCTGGTGATCAAGCCCTGACCACCGGCATCGTCGGAACGTGTCGAGGCCCGCTGTCCCGGAAGGGCACAGCGGGCCTCGGCACGTCGGTCGCTGACGGTCAGTGGAAGAAGTGCCGAGTCCCCGTCAGGTACATGGTCACCCCGGCGGCCTGTGCCGCAGCGATCACCACGTCGTCACGGACCGAGCCGCCCGGCTGGACGACCGCCCTGACGCCCGCCTCGATCAGCACCTCCAGGCCGTCGGGGAAGGGGAAGAAGGCGTCCGAGGCGGCGAACGAACCGCTTGCGCGCTCGCCCGCCCGCTCGACTGCGAGCCGGGCCGAGTCCACCCGGTTGACCTGACCCATGCCGACACCCACCGAGGCGCCGCCCGAGGCCAGCAGGATCGCGTTGGACTTCACGGCCCGGCAGGCCCGCCAGGCGAAGGACAGCTCGGCGAGCGCGTCGGCGTCCAGCGCCTCGCCCGCCGCGAGGGTCCAGGTCGACGGGTCGTCACCGGGCGCATCGATGCGGTCGGCCTGCTGCAGCAGCACGCCACCGGTGACCGCGCGGGTCTCGATCGCGGAGGCGGACGGGGTGCCGCGCAGCACCCGGATGTTCTTCTTGCGGGCCAGCACCTCGACCGCGCCGTCCGCGTACGAGGGCGCGAAGACGACCTCGGTGAAGATCGGGGCGATCTGCTCGGCCAGCTCGAGGGTGACCTCGCGGTTCACGGCGATGACGCCGCCGTAGGCGGAGACGGGGTCGCAGGCATGGGCCTTGCGGTGCGCCTCGGCCACGTCCGCGCCCACCGCGATGCCGCAGGGGTTGGCGTGCTTGATGATGGCGACGCAAGGCTCGGCCTGGTCGTAGGCGGCCCGGATCGCGGCGTCGGTGTCGGCGTAGTTGTTGTACGACATGTCCTTGCCGTGCAGCTGCTCGGCGGCTGCCAGGCCGGTACCGCTGCCGTCCACGTACAGCGCCGCCGCCTGGTGCGGGTTCTCGCCGTAGCGCAGCACGTTCTCGCGCTCCCAGGTCGCACCGAGGAAGGTCGGGAACACCTCTTCGTCGGCCGGGGCGTAGGCGGAGGCGAACCAGGAGGCGACGGCGACGTCGTAGGCGGCGGTGTGCGCGAACGCCTCGCCGGCCAGGCGCTTGCGGGTCGCCAGGTCGAAGCCGCCGGCGGCGACCGCCGCGAGGACGTCCCCGTACCGCGCCGGGGAGGTGACCACGGCGACCGAGGGGTGGTTCTTGGCTGCGGCGCGGACCATGCTGGGGCCGCCGATGTCGATCTGCTCCACGCACTCGTCCGGGCTCGCGCCGGAGGCGACGGTGGCTTTGAAGGGGTAGAGGTTCACCACGACCAGGTCGAACGGCGCCACGCCGAGCTCGTCCAGCTGCTCGCGGTGCGAGGCCAGGCGCAGGTCGGCCAGGATTCCGGCGTGGACCCGCGGGTGGAGCGTCTTGACCCGGCCGTCGAGGCACTCGGGGAAGCCGGTCAGCTCCTCGACCGGGGTGACGGGCACGCCGGCCGCGGCGATCCGCGACGCCGTGGAGCCGGTCGAGACCAGCTCGACACCGGCGGCGTGGAGGCCCTGGGCGAGCTCCTCCAGACCGGTCTTGTCGTAGACGCTGACGAGTGCGCGGCGGAGCGGCCGCACGTTCTCGGAGGTGGGCGCGGGCTGGTTACTGCCGGAGCTCATTGCCGGTTCCTTCACTGATCGAGGCTCTGTCGATGGAGTCGATTGATTGGTTGTCACGTGATTGGTTGTCACGGAATCACTGGTGCGGCGTCAGCGGAAGCACCCTGCGCCCATGGACGCTGTGGCCCTCGCGGGCCAGCCGTCCCACGGCGTCGACGAGCAGCGTGCGCTCGACCGACTTGATGCGCTCGTGCAGCGCGTCCCCGCCGTCCTCGTGGTCGGCGTCGGTGACCTCGACCACACCCTGCGCGATGATCGGGCCGGTGTCCACGCCGTCGTCCACCAGGTGGACCGTGCAGCCCGTCACCTTCACGCCGTACGCGAGGGCGTCCCGAACGCCGTGCGCGCCGGGGAAGGACGGGAGCAGCGCGGGGTGGGTGTTGATGATGCGCCCCTCGAAGCGGCGCATGAAGCCGCCGCCGAGGATCTTCATGAAGCCCGCGGTGACCACCAGGTCCGGGGCGTACGCCGCGGTGGTTCCGGTCAGCGCCGCGTCCCACTCGGTGCGCTCGGGGAAGTCCTTGACCCGGTGCACGTAGGTCGGGATGCCGGCCTTCGCGGCGCGCTCCAGACCGGCGATGCCGTCCCGGTCGGCGCCGACGGCGACGATCGTCGCCCCGTAGGCCGGATCGGCGCAGGCGTCGATGAGCGCCTGCAGGTTGGTGCCGGAGCCCGAGACCAGGACGACCAGCCGGGCCGGGCTCGGCGGCGCGGCGAAATCGAGGTGCGGGGCGGTCGGCGCATACGCCACTGCTCGGTCCTCCGTAACGGCGCGGCCGTTCCCGGGCGGTCTGGACTGACTGCGCACTCGGGTACGGGCCGGGCTCGATCTGTACAGCCAAGGCGGGGTGTCATCTCGTGACCGGCATCCGCAGTGGCCGAAGGGGCCCACGACGGCGCCACGGGCCGACCAGGAACCCTGGGCGGGCGCCGGTCGTCAGCAACGATACCGGCACACGGTTCCGGGCCCCTACTCCCGGTCGCCGATCATGGGGTAGGGAAGAGCCCACCTGGGTACGGGGTGAGAGGGTGTCCCTCAGAGCCTGAACGCAGGCGTCCAGAGTCAGGAGTACGGCGAAGACCATGGTCCAGAATTCGGACAGCGGCGCACCCCCCGAGGGTCCCCGCGACCCCTTCGCCCCGCCGCCCAAGGACGCCCCCGACCGCCCGTGGCAGCCACGGGGCCGCGCCGCCGTGAAGCCGCAGGGCCGGGAGGAGGAGCAGGGCCCGCAGGACAGCCCGCCGCAGGACCCGTCGGGCGACCGGCCGCCGGTGCCACCCGTGCCGCCGCCGCACCCCTGGAGCCCCGGCTACCAGGGGCAGCAGCCGCCGCGCCTCCCGTACGGGCCGCCGCCGCAGGGGCCCCGCTTCGACCCGACCGACCCGGTCCAGCGGAGGGCCAGGTACGCGCTGCTGAGCGGGATGTGGGGGATCTTCTTCCTGATCCTCGGCGTCCCCTACGTGACCCTGCTGCTGTCCTCGCTGGCTCTGTACTGGTCCATCAGCGCCCTGCGCGGTACCGCAAAGACGCCTCCGCCGCCCACCACCGGGACACCCACCGGCTACGGGCACGGATATTCGCCGTACCCGGTGCGGCCGCAGGTTCCGGCCGCGACCGGCGGGCTGATCGCCGCGATCGTGGGGCTCTCGCTGGTCGCCACGGTCTTCGGCGTGCAGATGTACTACAAGAGTTTCTACGACTGCCAGGCCAACGCCCTCACCAAGGCCGCCTACTCCAGCTGCGCCACGACCGTGACGCCTCGGCCTCCGGCGTGGCTCGTCCAGCTCGGCGGCTGATCCACCAACGCACCAACAGTGCCCCGGGCACGCCGGTGGCGGCCCAGCCCAGGGCCGCCAAGCCGGTACGCCAGGGCGAGGGGCCGACGTGGGCGAGCGCGCTGGTGCCGAGCGTGCCGCCCGAAGCGGCCGCGAACAGGGCTGCCACCAGGCCCGTACCGGCGGCGGCGGCGAGCGCGACCTCCGCCGTCGCGAGCATGCCCCAACCCTGGCGGACAGACCCTGGGTCGCCCGGCTCGTCGTCGTGGGGGGGGGCGGCCCCCCCCCCGGCCCCCCCCCCCCCCCCCCCCCCCCCCCCCCCCCCCCCCCCCCCCCCCCCCCCCCCCCCCCCCCCCCCCGGGGCCGGGGGGGGGGGGGGGGCCCGGGGGGGGGGGGGGGGCCGGGGCGGGGGGGGGGGGGGGGGGGGGGGGGGGGGGGGGGGGGGGGGGGCCCGCCGCCGGGGCCCCCCCCCCCCCCCCCCCCACGCCGCCGGCCACGACCGGCACGGCCAGCGCGAGCAGGCCCAGCAGCGAGTGGCCGGCTGCGGGAAGGGCGGCGACCAGCGGAAACGTGGGCGTGCGAACAGCAGCAGCCCCCAGCGGCGTCAGTTGACCGCCGAGCGCGAAGCCCGGCCCCAACGCATACGCCGCGGCCCAGATCGCGGCGTTCGGCAGCAGCGTCGCGCAGAGCAGCAGCAGCGCCAGCCGACCGGCGAGGTCCGGCGCGACCTGGGCGGCGACGGCACCGGCCGTGCCGAAGTGGACCAGCAGTGACACCGCCAGCACCAGCGCGCCGCCGCCCAGCAGGGCGGCACTGCCGCCCACTGCCGCGCGCGCCGCGACACCCGCACCACCAGCGACCCGCGCCCGAGCGGCGACCCGGGCCCAGACGGGGACGGTCGTCGGGCCGGGGACCGGCACCCACGCGGGCAGCCGAGGCCAGGAGCGCGTACCGGCTTCGGCTTCCGTCGGCAGCGCGCACCGGAGCCGCTCCCGAAGCCCCCACGAGCCCGCACCTCTGCGTACGCCCAGCGCAGCGACCGGCAGCGCCACCAGCGCCACCCACCCGAACGCCCGTAGCGGGGCGGCGCTGAGCGGCCCCGTCGCTGCCGCGGCCACGGCGCTCGCACCGACCAGCAGGTAGCCCACCCCCAGTCCGAGCAACGCGGCCGCCGGCGGCGAGCCCTCGCGTTCGGCTCCTGACTCACCCACCCGCACCCCGGCCCGGTACAGCGGCACCAGCACCAGCGCCGTGACCAGCAGCGGGGACACCCCGACGGGCGCATGCGCGCTCGGGCCACCCGTCGCAGCGGCCGCCTGGTCCAGCAGGGGACGCGACAGCTCCGCCCCGTGAGCCAGCAGCCAGACGCAGGCGGCGAGGTGGACCACGCTGCCAGGGCCGCCGGCGACGTACGGGGTGACGATCCACAGCAGGAACATCGGCAGCGCCACGCCCGCGAGACCCAGGCCGGCCGCAGCCGCGCCGCCGACCAGCCCGCCCCGGAGCGCCGGAACGTCCGTCCCCAGCAGCATCCTGCGGGCCAACCCCGAGGTCATCCGCCTGGCGGCGGCCGGTCGTAACCGCTCCATCAAGAACGCCATGCCCCACCATGCGCCGACGGACCACCCGTTACGCCCACCGACATGGCAGATGTCCCTCTTCGCCCGAAGAATTCAGATATGCGACTTATCGGGCAAGCGGATCATCCGCTGGCGTCCATCGGCTTCGACGCTCTGTACGGCGACGCCTACACCCGGCTGGTCCAGCAGACGTACCTGCTCGTCGGGCACCGGCATCGCGCGAGCCACTGCGTCCGGCGCGCGTTCCAGCTCGCCTGGACCAACTGGGCCGAGGTCTCCGCCGACCCGTCGCCCGAGGGCTGGGTGCGCACTGCGGCTTTCGACCTCGCACTCTCGCCGTGGCATCCGGGCGGGTTGCGCAGCCCTGACCGGATCCGCAGGCTGAGCGGGCTCAGGGGGACGGACCGTGAGCTGCTGCGGGCGGTGCTGCACCTGTCGCGCGCGCAGCGGCGCGCGCTCGTGCTGCATGACGCTCTGGGCCTCACCTGGCAGCAGACCGCCGCGGAGATCGAGTCCAGTACCCCCGGCGCCTACGGCAGGGTGGTCCGGGGGCGGCTCGCCCTGGCCCGGCTGGTACCCGAGGTCACCGGGCCGGACGCGCGGGCCCGGGGTTTCGGGCGGCATCTCGGCCCGTTGCTCCGGGGGGCGGCGGTGCGGGGCTGTCCCCAGGAAGGCCGCCATGTGGCGCCCCCGAGCCGGATCAAGCGCCGGGCGCGACTCCACGACCGGGGGGTGACCGGCGCCTTCGGACTGCTGACCGCGACGGTGGCCGTCAGCCTGCTCACCGGCCTGGCCTGGGGTACCCCCTGGCACCCCCCGGTCCCGGCCTTCCTCACCTACGGCCACCACCCGGCAGTCGATCTCCCCGCCACGGCGGCTCGCGCGGACGCCACCCCGGCGCCGGCACGGGTCAGCGCGGGCGCGGGGCCGGGGGCCGGAGCAGGCGCGGGAGCGGGCGGGGCCACGGGCACCGGCACGGCGGCGGCAGGAGCGGGCACGGGCGCGGCGGAGGCCAGCGCGAATGCGGGCACGGGCACCGGAGCGGGGGCTGGAGGGGGCACGGGCACGGCGAAGGTCAGTGCGGGCGTCGAGGCTCGTGGCGGCGCGGCGTCGATGTTTCCCGGGTTCGGTCCGTCCGCCGCGAACCGGTCACCCGCGCGGGCCGCGCGGTCGGACGTTGCGCCGACCGCCCCACTGTCGTCCGGCCTCTCCTCCTGGCTGGTGACGGCGAAGCCACCGAGCCGCTCCGCGCCCGGGCCCGGGCAGCGGCCCCCCGCCCACTCCCCGGGCTTCTGCCAGCTCCTCGCGCTCGCCTGCGCGCCCCCGCACTGACCGAACGCAGACCAACGGAGCCGAAACCGCCCCGCACCGAAGCAATCGGTACGGGGCGGTTTCCAGCTACTGCTACCTGCTACCTGCTACTTGGAGATGAGCTCGCGAGCGAGCCGCGCGGTCTCGGACGGGGTCTTGCCGACCTTCACGCCCGCCGCCTCCAGGGCCTCCTTCTTCGCCTGCGCGGTGCCGGAGGAACCCGACACGATCGCACCGGCGTGGCCCATGGTCTTGCCCTCGGGCGCGGTGAAGCCCGCGACGTAACCCACGACCGGCTTGGTGATGTGCTCGGCGATGTACGCCGCCGCACGCTCCTCCGCGTCGCCGCCGATCTCACCGATCATCACGATGAGGTCGGTGTCGGCGTCGTCCTGGAACGCCTGGAGGGCGTCGATGTGGGTGGTCCCGATGATCGGGTCGCCACCGATGCCCACGGCGGAGGAGAAGCCGATGTCACGCAGCTCGTACATCATCTGGTAGGTCAGCGTGCCGGACTTGGACACGAGACCGATGCGGCCGGGCTTGGTGATGTCGCCCGGGATGATGCCGGCGTTGGACTGGCCCGGCGTGATCAGACCGGGGCAGTTCGGGCCGATGATCCGGGTCTTGTGGCCCTTCTCGCCCGCGTACGCCCAGAACGACGCGGAGTCGTGCACCGCGATGCCCTCGGTGATCACGACGGCCAGGCCGATCTCGGCGTCGATCGCCTCGATGACCGCGGCCTTGGCGAAGGCCGGCGGCACGAAGATGACGGAGACGTCGGCACCGGTCTTCTCGATCGCCTCGGCGACCGAGCCGAACACCGGTACCTCGGTGCCGTCGAACTCGACACTGGTGCCGGCCTTGCGCGGGTTGACACCGCCGACGATGTTGGTGCCGTCAGCGAGCATGAGGCGGGTGTGCTTCATGCCGGTGGCACCGGTCATCCCCTGGACGATGACCTTGCTTTCCTTGGTGAGGAAGATAGCCATGGTTGTGGAGTCCTCGTCCCTTACTTCGCAGCCAGCTCGGCGGCCTTGTCGGCCGCTTCGTCCATGGTGTCCACGCGCTGAACGAGCGGGTGGTTGGCGTCAGACAGGATCTTGCGACCCAGCTCCGCGTTGTTGCCGTCCAGGCGGACGACCAGGGGCTTGTTGACGTCCTCGCCCTTGGACTTGAGCAGCTCCAGGGCCTGGACGATGCCGTTGGCGACCTCGTCGCAGGCGGTGATGCCGCCGAACACGTTGACGAACACGGACTTGACGTCCGGGTCGCCGAGGATGATCTCCAGGCCGTTCGCCATCACCTCGGCGGACGCGCCGCCGCCGATGTCGAGGAAGTTGGCGGGCTTCACGTTGCCGTGGTTCTCACCGGCGTACGCGACCACGTCGAGGGTGCTCATGACGAGACCCGCGCCGTTGCCGATGATGCCGACCTCGCCCTCGAGCTTGACGTAGTTCAGGCCCTTGGCCTTGGCCTTCGCCTCGAGGGGGTTGGCCGCAGCGTGGTCCACCAGCGCCTCGTGCTCGGGCTGCCGGAAGTCGGCGTTCTCATCCAGGGAGACCTTGCCGTCAAGCGCGACGATCTTGCCCTCGCCGGTCTTGACCAGCGGGTTCACCTCGACGAGCAGCGCGTCCTCGGCGATGAAGACCTTCCACAGGCTCTTCAGGACCTCGACGATCTGGTCCGAGACGTCGGCGGGGAACTTCGCCGCCTCGACGATCTCGCGGGCCTTGGCGTCGGTCACGCCCTCGTTGGCGTCCACCGGGATCTTGGCGAGCGCCTCGGGGTTCTCGACCGCGACGACCTCGATCTCCACGCCGCCCTCGACAGAGGCCATGGCGAGGAAGGTCCGGTTGGTCCGGTCGAGCAGGAAGGAGACGTAGTACTCCTCCTTGATGTCCGCCGTCTGGGCGAGCATCACCTTGTGGACCGTGTGGCCCTTGATGTCCATGCCCAGAATGGCCTCGGCCTTGGCGACGGCGTCCGCAGGGTCGGAGGCCAGCTTGACGCCGCCCGCCTTGCCGCGGCCACCGACCTTGACCTGCGCCTTGACGACCGCCCGGCCGCCCCATTCCTCAGCGATCGCACGCGCCTCTTCAGCGCTTTCGATGACTGCACCGCCCAGCACCGGTACACCGTGCTTGGCGAAGATGTCCCTCGCCTGGTATTCGAACAGGTCCACGCGCGTCCGTCCTTGTGATCGCGACTTCGGAAGTGGTCGGTCACGGGAGGGCCGGCCACTCCTATCTTCCCAGCGTGCCGCCCGAAAGGTCGCCGCTGTGGCCGTCGTGGCAGGCGGTACGCGGATCCGGAACGGATCTCGCGTCCAGCACCATCGCTACGGGGAGCACACGGCCTGGCGTCAGACGGGCAGGCATGTCCGTCTCGCAGGTTATCCCCGTACGACGTGCACGTTTCGCCCTGAGCCGGGCTGGGCCCGGTGATAACCGTCACAGCGGGCGTGTCGCAGTCGCCGCGCGCCCCTCCGGAGCCCCGGCTCGGTCCGCCGGCTCGCCGGCCGGAGCGCGGGGGCACTCCGGCCGACGGGCGGTTCCGACGCGGCGCGCCGGTCAGCGGTCGAACTCGCCGCGCTTTGCTCCGTCCAGGAAGCAGGCCCATTCGTGCGCGGTGTAGATGTGCGCGGGCTTGTCCCGGTCCTTGGAATCACGCAGGGCCACGGCCCCGTCGATGAGGAATGCCACCTCGACACAGCCGTTCGCCGCGTCGCTCGCGCTCGCCTTGAACCAGCGGGCCCGGGTGAGTTCCGTCTGCTCCACAGACTCACAACTCCTCTGCTGCCGTCAGGATGAATCGCCTGGAGTCGTCGCAGTCGAGAGCAGCCGCCACCAGGCGGCTGAACGCCCTGGCCGCCTCGCGGACATCGCGCGGCCGTTCCAGGTAGAGGTTCCCACCGGCGCCCTCGACATAGACGACATCGGAATCTGCATCGTTCGGAAACTCGATCAGAGTGAACATGCCGGAGAGTGATACATGTGCACCCTTGTCGAACGGCAGTACCTGAAACAGGACATTAGCCTGATGAGCCAGTTCCGCCATAGCCCTGAGCTGATCCGCCATCACTTCTCGGCCGCCGATCGGCCTGCGCAGCACCGCTTCGTCCACGACCGCCCACAGCCGGAGGGGCGAGGGCGCACGGACGAGCAGGAGCTGTCTGGTGGTGCGCAGCGCGACCAGTCGCTCCACCTGCTCAGCGGACGCATCCGGGTGCCCGGCCCGGAACAGCGCTCGAGCGTACGCCTCGGTCTGGAGCAGTCCCGGCACGACCGCCAGGGCATAACTGCGCAGCGCTGCCGCCTCCGCCTCGAGGCCGACGAATGTCTCGAACCCGGTCGGCAGCACGTCCTCGAAACCGGACCACCAGCCGTCGATCCGAGCCTCACGGTTCAGCTGGAGCAGGCGCTCCCGCGACTCCCCGTCGGCCACGCCGTACAGGTCGAGCATCGCGCGTACGTCCAGCTGGCGCGCCTTCATCTTGCCGGTCTCGATGCGACTGATCTTGGTGTCGGAGCAGTCGAGGTCGCAGGCCACATCGTCGATGGTCAGCCCCGCCGCCTGGCGTAAGCGGCGCAGCTCGACACCGAGCCTCCGGCGGCGGACCGTCGGGCTCTGGAGAGCGCTCATCCCTGCGCACCGTTCGTCTCGGGGGGAGCGCGCGACTCCCCTGCACATCCAGAAATCCCGCACCACGGCGGCGAATCCCACGGAGTAAGTTGCTTTTGTAACCTTACTCAGGGACCGTTTCATGAGTAACGGTGCACGCACAGACCGTAGCGACGTCGAGCGCGGACCGCTGGAGACCCAGCTTCGTACCACTGCTTCAAGAAGCGGATGCTCGATGCACAACGCACGCCATCGCGTTCAGAGCCGGGACGCCCGAAACACGGGAAGCGCCGAGGGCCCGGACGACCACGAACCTCCCCTCCCAGTGCCGCTCGCCTCCTCGACCGCAGCCCCGCTGACGACGACCGTACTGACGACGACCGCACCGGCTGCGGTCCCGCCGGGCATCGCCCAGCTGGGAACAGCTCGAAGCACCTGGCCTATGGATCGCCAGGCCGCGGCCACCTTCCCGGGCGTGCCGGAATCCGTCGCCACCGCGCGACGCTTCGTTCGGATCACCGCCGCGATGTGGCGGCTGCCGGGGGACACCCTCGCCGACGCCGAACTGTGCATGTCCGAACTCGTCTGCAACGCGGTCACGCACACCTGCAGCAGGCGGGTGCACTGCCGGCTGTGGAGCGCGCGAGGGGTGCTCTTCGTCGAGGTGGACGACGAGGACCGACGGGACCTGCCCCAGCTCGAACGCGCCGACGACGAGGACGAGCACGGGCGCGGGATGCTCCTGGTCGACACCTTCGCCACGGCGTGGGGCGCGGTGCCCCGGCCCGGATGCGGCGGAAAGACGGTGTGGGCGGCGCTGAACCTGCCCAGGTCCTGATCACACCGTCCCGCTCACACCTCGGGTATCGGCAGCGGCCGTTTCTGGATCGCGGCGGCCATCACATCCGGGAACAGGTCCGGCGTGCAGGCGAAGGCCGGCGCGCCAAGGGCTGCGAGCGCCGCTGCGTGCGACCGGTCGAAGGCGGGCGCGCCGTCGTCGGAGAGCGCGAGCAGGGCAATGAACTGGACGCCGGAGGCCTTCATCGCGGCGACGCGCTTCAGCATCCCGTCCTGGATGCCGCCTTCGTAGAGGTCGCTGATCAGGACGACGATGGTGTCGGCGGGCCGGGTGATCCGGGACTGGCAGTAGGCGAGCGCGCGGTTGATGTCCGTACCGCCGCCGAGCTGCACCCCGAAGAGCACGTCCACCGGGTCGGTCAGCTGCTCGGTGAGATCGACGACGGAGGTGTCGAAGACGACCAGCCGGGTGCTCAGCGAGTGCATGGAGGCCAGGACCGCCGCGAAGACCGAGGAGTGGACCACGGAGGCGGCCATGGAACCCGACTGGTCGATGCACAGGATGACGTCCTTCTTCACCGCGTGCTGCGCGCGGGCGTAGCCGATCAGGCGCTCCGGCACGACCGTGCCGTGCTCGCGCTGCCCCGAGGGCTCGATGTAGTTCTTCAGGTTAGCGCGGATGGTGCGGTTCCAGTCGATGTCGCGGTGCCGGGGCCGGTTGACCCGGGCACTGCGGTCCAGTGCCCCGCCGACGACCGAGCGGGTGCGGGTGGCGATCCGGCGCTCGAGGTCGGCGACGACCTTCCGGACCACGGCGCGGGCCGTCTCCCTGGTGGTCTCCGGCAGGGCCCGGCCGAGGGAGATCAGGGTTCCGACGAGGTGGACGTCCGGCTCGACGGCCTCCAGCATCTCCGGCTCCATCAGGAGCTGGGCCAGGCCGAGCCGCTCGATGGCATCCTGCTGCATCAGTTGGACGACGCTGGTGGGGAAGTACTCGCGGATGTCACCGAGCCAGCGCGCGACCTGGGGCGCGGAGCCCCCCAGGCCCGCGCTGCGCGGGCTGCTGCGGTCGGCGGCTCCGCCGGACTCGCCCCGGTAGAGCGCGGAGAGTGCCCGGTCCATCGCCGCATCCCGCCCGGCGAGGCGGCAGCCGGTGCCGTCGGCCTCACCGCCGAGGACGAGCCGCCAGCGTCGCAGGCGTTCGTCGGCTGCGTCAGTAGGTGTGCGGTCGGCTGTCACTGGTGATCCTCCGTCAGTCCGAGCAGGAGAGCTGCCGTGGCACGGGCCGCGCGGGCGCGTTCCGGGTCGAGGGCGGCGGCGAAGCCGGGGCGGTGGGCGACCTGTCCGGCGCCGGACGCACCGCCACCGCCACCTGTGCCACCGCCGTCGCTGCGTATGCGCTCGCCCACGGTCCGCCGCACGCCAGCCTCGAACCCGGAGAAGGTCCGGCGTAGCAGCGGAAGCACGTCGGGGAACACCGCCTCGGGCACGGAGGTGATCCACTCGTCGACCAGGCCGAGCAGCCGGCTGTCGTGGACGAGCAGCATCCCGCCGCCCGCCAGGAAGCCCTCGATCCAGCCGGCCGCCTCCGTGGGCGGGGTGGCGGCGGAGAGCGTGAGCGCCATCTGCCGCGCCGCCTCCTCCGCGTCCCACTGGTTGTCGTCCAGCAGCAGCCGGGCCGCCCGTCCGCGTAGCAGCCCGGGAACGGTGTCCCGCCGGGCCAGCGAGAGCAGCGCCGCCGACCAGCGCTCGCGCAGTGACGGACCGTCGGCCAACAGGGCTACGGCCGCGTGGGTCGCGCCCAGGTGCACGGCCATCGCGGTGGCACCCTCGGCGTCGAGGCTGTTGCAGGCGGGTGGCAGGCCGATGCAGATCCGCACGGCCAGGCCCTCGGCCAACCCGCGCAGCGCCGTGGCGTCGGTGCCGCGCACGTCGCCGTAGCGCAGCGAGCGGACGAGGGCGGGCAGCGCCTCGGCGAGATGGGCGACGTCGGCGTCCAGCGCGGCCCGGTCAGCCAACGCCTGGAGGACGGTGGGCAGGGCCTGCGGGAGGTCGGCCAGGAGGCAGGTCTCCGCCAGTGCGGTGACCTCGCCGAGGGAGCCGGCGTGGGCTGCCTGGTCGCGGGCGCGCGCGGTGGCCGCCGACTCGACGGTGGTGCCCCAGATTCCGGCTTCGGCGATGCTCACGGCGAGATCGGGCTCCCAGCGCAGCAGCCAACTCTCCCGGAAGGTGCCCGTGGAGGCGGTGCGGGACGTGGCGGCACGGCCCCAGTCAATGCCCAGCAGCGCGAGCCGGTGCAGCAGGCGGCTGCGCCCGGCGTCGGTGTCCTTGCGCAGGTCCAGGTCGAGTTCCCGTTCTCCGGGCTCCGGTTTGAGGCGCAGGGCTCGTTGCTGTCGGGTCAGGTCACGCTGGAGCGGCACGGCGGGGGCGTCGTCGGGCACCTCGCCGAGGGCGTCGCCGACGACCATGCGGTCGTGGACGAGGGCGAGCGGAACGTCCGAGCCCTCGCACATGACGGCCCGTACGGCGTCGGTGGTCTCAGCGAGCCCCGGCAGCGGTCGGCCCCGCATCGCCGCGAGGGTCTCGGCCAGCCGCACCGCCTCGATGACGTGCGCCGAGGAGACCGGGTGGTCCTCCGCCCGCAGCAGTGCGGCGACCTTGGTCATCCAGCGGACCAGGCTGCGGTCCGGGGCGGCGAAGAGGTGCTGGTACCAGCCCGGGGAGGCGATTCCGGCGCCGTATCCGGTGTATTGGGAGAGGCGGCGGTGGGTCCAGGGCACCCAGGTCAGTTCGACCTTGGCCTTGGGCAGCCCTCTCAGCAGGGCGTCGTCCTCGGCGACGGGATGCTTCGCGGCGAGAGCGGGCACGTGCCAGGCCCCGCAGACGACGGCGATCCGCTGGTGACCGGCGCGGCGCGCGGCCCGCAACTGCCGCCGCATGTACGCCTCGCGGCGGGCGTCGGAGTCCTTCGCGGGATCGTCACCCGGCGGGCGCAGCTCGGCCATGGCCTCGGCGATGAGGCGGAACGGGGCGAGGGCGTCCTCGGTGCCCCCGGGCAGCCGGTGCTCGACGGCGTCGTCCCACCACTGTTCGGGATCGTCGTGGCCTGCGGCGCGGGCGAGTTCGGCGATCGGATCCAGCGTGGGCGGCGCGGGCTCGTCGGGGTTCGCCGGCCCCTGCGCGAACGCGAAGGTGTGCGCGGCCGGCAGGTCGATGAAGCGCACCGGGACCCGGTTGTCCAGGGCGTGCCGCAGCGCGACCCACTCCGGCGAGAACGCGGCGAACGGCCAGAAGGCCGCCCGCGCCGGGTCGTCCACCACATGGGCGAGCAGGGCCACCGGCGGAACCATGTCCTTGTGCTCCGCGAATGCCAGCAACGAGTCCGCCTCCGGCGGCCCCTCGATCAGCACGACGTCGGGCCGGTACTGCTCCAGCGCGGCGGCGACCGCGCGGGCCGATCCCGGCCCGTGGTGGCGCACGCCCAGGAGGGCCACGCCTGCGGGTTGTTGCTGCGTCATCTCGTCACACTCCTGACAGTCCTGCGGAACAGCCGGAACAGCCGGAACAGCCGGAACAGTGCGAACGGCCGGAACAGAGCCGCTCAGCGCTGCGCCGCCTCACGGCAGCTGCGGTAGAAGTCCTTCCAGTCGTCACGTTCGCGCACCACGCTCTCCAAGTACTCCTGCCAGACCAGCCGGTCCGCGGCCGGATCGCGGACGACCGCACCGACCAGCCCGGAGGCGACGTCGGCCGGGCGCAGCACGCCGTCGCCGAAGTGGGCGGCGAGGGCCAGGCCGCTGGTGACCACCGAGATGGCCTCGGCGGTGGAGAGGCTGCCCGAGGGCGACTTGACCTTCGTCCGGCCGTCGGCGGTGACCCCGTCCCGCAGTTCGCGGAACACGGTGACGACGCGTCGGATCTCGGCCGAGCCGCTGGGGACCTCGGGAAGTTCCAGGGAACGCCCCAGTTCGCCGACGCGGCGGGAGACGATGTCCACCTCCTCCTCCAGCGTGGCGGGCAGCGGCAGCACCACCGTGTTGAAGCGGCGGCGCAGCGCGCTGGACAGTTCGTTGACGCCGCGGTCCCGGTCGTTGGCCGTCGCGATGAGGTTGAAGCCGCGGACCGCCTGGACCTCCTCGCCCAGCTCGGGTATCGGGAGGGTCTTCTCGGAGAGGATGGTGATCAGGGTGTCCTGGACGTCGGCCGGGATGCGGGTGAGCTCCTCGACCCGGGCGGTCCGGCCCTCGGCCATGGCCCGCATCACCGGGCTGGGCACGAGCGCGCCCCGGCTCGGGCCCTCGGCGAGCAGCCGGGCGTAGTTCCAGCCGTAGCGGATGGCCTCCTCCGGAGTACCCGCGGTGCCCTGGACGAGCAGTGTGGAGTCGCCGCTGACGGCGGCGGCGAGGTGCTCGGACACCCATGTCTTGGCGGTGCCCGGGACGCCGAGCAGGAGCAGCGCCCGGTCGGTGGCCAGAGTGGTGACGGCGACCTCGACGATGCGGCGCGGCCCGACGTACTTCGGGGTGATCACGGTGCCGTCGGACAGGGTGCCGCCCAGCAGATACGTCGCCACGGCCCAGGGTGAGAGCAGCCAGCGCGCGGGGCGCGGACGGTCGTCGGCGGCCGCGAGGGCGGTGAGTTCGCCCGCGTAGGTGGTCTCGGCGTGCGGCCGGAGCACCTCGGCTTCCGGGGTGGTGTCGGTGATGGCGGGCATGCGGGCTCCTCGATTCGTCGGGCGGGGAGGCTTCGGTGGCGCAGCTGCGGACCAGGGGAATCCAGTGGTGGCGCCACGTCAGAACCGAGTCCGTGAGCAGAAGTCGGCCACGCCACGCTCGTGGGCGCCGCCTGCACGACCTACTCTGCACCCGGCCACTGACAATCCGCACGGACCTCGTCCCACCTGCCGTTTCAGTCGCGGAGCCGGGCGCGGGGCCGGGCGCGGGGCCGAGCGCGGACCGGATTGTCGGTGCCTCGGTCTACGGTCGTCCCATGGAGGATCGCTGGACACCCGAACACGTTCTCTCGCTCGCCCCTGACGCCCCGTCACGGAAGGCGGCGACCAAACTCTCCACGCCCGCGCCCTGGTCGGCCACGGGCGCCGACAGCGTTTCCCTCTGGGGCGAGTGCAAGGGCAGCGGCAGCACGCCCTACCGCACAGTGGTCGACCTCACCGGACCTGCGTACCACTGCAGTTGCCCGAGCCGGAAGTTCCCCTGCAAGCACGCCCTCGCCCTGCTGCTGCGCTGGTCCGGCCGCGAGGAGGGGGAGGCGCCCATCCCGGACTGGGCCGGCGCCTGGCTGGAGGCCCGTAGCGCGAAGTCCGAGCAGAGGGCGGAGCGCGAGGCCGACGCCTCGCCGGCCGGGCCCGACGCGGCGGCGCTGCTCGCCGCCGAGCGGCGGCTCACCCGCCGCTCCGCCCGGGTCGCGGCAGGTGCGGCCGAGCTCGAGGCGCGCCTCGCCGACCAGGTACGGGCCGGCCTGGCCGACGCGCCGACGCAGGGCTACGGACCCTGGGGCGATGTCGCGGCCAGAATGGTCGACGCCCAGGCCCCCGGGCTCGCTTCGCGGGCCCGCGAGCTGGGCTCCGTCTCCGCCTCAGGGCCCGGCTGGCCGTCCCGGCTGCTGGAGGAGTACGGCCTGCTGCACCTCCTCGCCTCCGGCTACCGCCGCGTCGACAGCCTCCCCGAAGCCCTCGCGGCGACCGTACGGGCCCGCGTCGGCTTCACCGTGGACGCCGCCGACGTCCTGCGCGGCCCGCTCGTCCGGGACCGCTGGCTGGTCCTCGGCGGGCGCGAGAGCGTCGACGAGAAGCTGACCACCCGGCGGATCTGGCTGCGCGGCAGCGACAGCGGCCGTGATGCCCTGCTGCTCGGCTTCGGGCGTCCCGGCGTCGCCCCGGAGCTGTCCCTGCCCACCGGCCTGCTGCTGGACGCGGAACTCGCCTTCCACCCGGGCGCGCGCCCGCTCCGGGCCGTGCTGGGCACCCGCTTCGGCGCTCCCATGGCGCCACCCGAAGCCCAGGCGGTGCCACCGGGGCTGCGCCTCGACGCGGCGCTGGACGCCTACGGGCAGGCTCTGGGCGACGACCCCTGGCTCGAGTCCTGGCCCGTCGTGCTGCACCGGGTCGTCCCCACACCGACCGACCTCGGCTGGGAACTCGCCGATCTGGCCGGGCCGGAGCCGACGGCGATACCCGTGGACCGGCGCGGCACCTCGGACACCGGTCTGTGGCGTCTGGCCGCCGTCTCCGGCGGCCGCCCGCTGACCGTCTTCGGCGAGTGCGGCCACCGGGGCTTCACCCCCATCACCGCCTGGTACCAGGACGGCTCACGCATCTGCACGCTGGGAGTCCCCTCGTGACCCGCACTCAGAACCGCGACAGCGGCAGTACCACCTGGCCGGATCTCGTCACCACGGCCCTGCTGGGCACCGACCGGCGCCCCGTCCCCGCCGCCGAGGCGGCACAGCAACTGCTCGACCAGGCCGCGCTGCACGCCGTGGAACGGCGGGCCGGCCTGCGGCCCGGCTCTGCGACGGAGCCGATCGCGCTGGCCCCCGACGATCCCCGGCCTGCCCTGCCCGAGTCCGCCCGGCGCAGGCTCGCCATGCTGCTACCCGAGCGCGGCGGCTCCCGGGGTGACTCCTCAGGCAGCGGGTCCGCCGGCGGCTCCGGGAACTTGGCCAATATCAACGAGCTGCTGCCGCAGTACCTCGCCGCCGCCTGCGCGCGCGGCTACCGCGCACCCTCAGCCCTGGTCCCGCCGCTGCTCGACGCCGCCCGCGCCCGCAGCGAACTGCGGGGCGACGCCGTCGCCCTCGCCGGACCGCTCGGTCACTGGCTCGCCGAACGCAACCCGGACTGGCGCTACGTCCTGCGGACCCCGCTGCGCACCGACGCGGTCTCAGCCGACGAGCGGCTGTGGCAGGAAGGCCTGTTCGCCGAGCGGGTGACCCATCTCACCCGGCTGCGCCGCCGCGACCCGGCCGGTGCGCGCGAGCTGCTGTGCACCACCTGGGCAACGGAGCGGGCCGAGGACCGGCTGCTGTTCCTCGACGCACTCCAGGAGGGCCTCTCCCTGGACGACGAGCCGTTCCTGGAGTCGGCGCTGAGCGACCGTGCCAAGAACGTCCGGCTGACCGCCGCCGAGTTGCTCTCCACCCTGCCCGGCTCCGCCCTGGCCCTGCGCATGGCGGACCGCGCCCGCGCCGCCGTCAGCCTGACCACGACCGCCGACGGGCCGCGGCTGACGGTGCATCCGCCGACCAGCTGCGACGCGGCGGCACAGCGTGACGGGGTCGCTGCGTCGTCCCCCACCGGCCGGGCCGACCGTGCCTTCTGGCTGAGCGAGATACTCGCGGCGACACCGCTGAACGTCTGGGTGCGGGAGATCGGACCGCCCACGGAGGTGCTCGCCCTGCCCGTCTCCGACACCTGGGCGCAGGAACTGCGCGACGCCTGGTCCCGCGCCGCCGTCCGTCAGAACGACCGCGCGTGGGCGCGGGCCCTGCTGGCGTCGCGCCGCGGCGGCGGGGAGATGGCCGCGGGCAGCGCGGCGAAGCTGCTGGCGGTCCTGCCTCCGGAGGAAAGGGCCCGGTGGACGGCGGACTTCCTGGGCCGGTACGGCCTGGGCGACGCCTTCCAGCTGCTGGTCGCGTGCCCGGCCCCCTGGCCGGAGACGCTCGGCAGCGAGGTGCTGAGGGCGCTGGCCCGGGTCGCCGAGAAGGGGGGATACCCGTGGAGTCACAGCGGGGTGCTCGGCGTGGCCGAGCGGGCGCTCGCTCCGGACGCGGCAGCGGAGTTGGACGCCCTGGCCGACGGCGCGACGCCGGCCTGGGCCGAGATCTTCACCCGCCTCGCCGCGACGTTGCGCCTCCGCGCCACGATGCTCGCCGAGCTCGCACCCCCACCACCACCAACGGCGTAAGCGCCCGGGGAGCCACCCCGGACCCCCGGGACAGCCACCCCCAAAGCGACCCGCGCTAAAGCGCCGCCGCGCTGCGGAGGTTGCCCTCCACCCAGGCCACCACGTCACGCGTCGGCGTCCCGGGAGTACTCCATCCCCCGGGGAGCCACCCCCCGG
>NZ_JBGCBY010000046.1:0-45497 GCF_041262165.1 Streptacidiphilus sp. MAP12-16 | reverse complement strand
GCGGATGGCGGTGACGGTGGCGGGGCTGTAGCGCTGGGCGAGTTGCCGGGTCCAGATGGCGACGTCGGCGGAGGTGATCGCGGTCAGTTCGGTGGCGCCCCAGCGCGGGATCAGGTGGTTGCGGGCCAGGCCCTGGTAGCCGAACAGGGTGTTGTCGCCGACGTCGATGGTGTCCCACCAGCTGGCGAGCCACTGCTCCAACGTCCACCCCGCCACGCTAGGTGGGGGAACTGGCAGGGGTGCGGGCTGCGCCGAAGGCGTGAAGGTGGGCGCTTGTGGAGGGAGGAACTGGGGTGCGGTGGCGCGTGTTGGGGGTTGTTGGTCGTTGATGGTGGCGGCGTGGTCGCGGGCGGCTTCTTCGGTGGTGAAGCCGGGGATGGAGCCGGGGGTGTGATCGTCTTTCCAGTAGCGCACGCGCCAGGTGCGTCCGTGCTTTTCAACCCAGGCCATGTCAGTGCTCCTTGCGTCGGGGCGTGTACGCGGCGGCCATGACAGGTGCCGCTGCGGCTGTGGTCCACGGATGCGTGCAGATACCGGTGAGCGGAAGCCGCTTGGGGGAGGTTGTTGTGCGCAGATCGTTGCCGGTCACAGGGCTGCCGGGAGACGACGGCGCGCGGTAGCGGGGCGGCGGTTGGCGGCGATGAGTGCGTCCAGGTCCGCGCGAGCGAAGCGTAGGCGGCGTTCAAGTAGGACACAGGGCGCGTGTCCGGCTGCGGCTTGCTTGCGCAGCCAGGACGCGGGGATCTGGAGCAGGATGGCGGCCTGTTCGGCGGTGAACAGCAACTGGTTCGCGTGCGCGACCACGTCGGGGGAGCCGGTGGACTGCGAACGGCCGTCGTGATCGGCACCGTGCGGCGGCGGGTCGGCCCGAGCCTGGAGCACCGGTGGGTGGGGAGGGACAGGCGCGGCTGGGGCGGCGGCGCGCTGCCGCGTTCGCGTGCGTGCGACACCGCGAGCGTGCAGCACCGGGGCTGCGGAGGTGGTGGCAGCCCGGCGGAGAGCGGGAGCGGCCCCCAGGAGTGCGGCCAGGGTGGGGGAGGGGTCGTCGGTGTGGTCGGGGTGCGGGGTTGGTTCCATCCGTATGCTCCGGGAGTGGGTTTGCGGGTGCCGCACCGGGCGGCGGCACCCGCAGGTTCAGAGGCTGCGATCAAGTGGCTGACACCGCTGCAGATCCTCGACCACCCGCAGGAAACACTCGGCCCCCACATGCACCGGTTCACCCGCAAGCTCAAGGCCTCTCTTGCTTGCAGAGAGTGACGCCCGCGCTTGGAGGTTGAGTAGCTGACGTTCCGACAGAATTGCCGGGCGTCTGCACGTCCGGTTTGTCGGGAGGTGTGCGGTCCGGCGTCAGTTGAGTACGCCGGGCCGAGCCGAACTACGCGCTGTCCGACAGAGCCTCGCGTCCGTATTCCACGATGCGGCCATCCTGGTAGGCCTCTCGAGTGCACGTGGGAGCCGACCCGACAGGCTCCCGAATGAGCGCCGCGCGGCGAACCTGTACGCCGGATCGTGGTTAGGCCCGTGTTCTGTCCTCCGTGGTGGTGAACCTGCGGGGTTTCCTCTCGATCCATGCCGTGAACTGCCGTTATATCGAATCAGGCACTCAAGGACGGGCTGGGATCGTGCAGGACAGAGGGCTTCGATGCGACGTGATGCATCGGTCTCGCCCGCTAGTCAGATATATCACTCTGAGTGATGAAGTATCCGCTTTTCTGGAGCCTGGCTGGCATTCCTCGCGTTTACACCGGTACTTGAGATCACAACCGGGTCCGCGTGACCCAGATGATGAGGGCGAGGCGAGGACGATGCTCAGTTCCAGCAGGCACAACCGCTCTACCAGGATGGCTGTTTGCGCGGCGACCGTGGTGCTGCTCGCAGGGGTGGCTGGTTGCGCGGGAACTGCATCGTCCAGCAGCGATGCCAGGTCTGCGGCTGCCAGCACACCACCGGTCGGCAGCGCGTCTCCTAGCCAACCAGGATCAGGTGCTCCGGCAGCGCGGGCGGCGCTGTCTGCCTACAACGCGATGTGGGAAGACATCATGGCGGTCTCGCGAACGTCGGACTACACCAACCCGCGGCTCGCTGCCCACATGATCGGCGTCCCCCTAGCACACTGGACCGAGCTCATCGCCGCCAATCAGAGCAAGGGCTGGGTGGGCCGAGGACGCCAGGTGTGGAGCCCTCAGGTCAAGTCAGTTGCGCCGACCCTCGTCACGGTCACGGACTGCCTCGATGATTCCGACTGGGTCAACTACACCAAAGACGGCACGAAGGCTCCCGATGCTCCCGACGGTCGCCACACGTCTGCTGCGGCGATCACCCTTCAGCCGGACGGGACCTGGAGGGTTAGCGAGCAGATGATTGGGAAGTTGGGGTCGTGCTGACCCGGCGCGGGTGGACTGTTGTTGCGGCCTTCCAGACAGCAGCAATGCTCCTTGGAACTGGGGTCGCTCTGGCGGTCTACGGCCAGCCCTACGGCACGGTCAAATGCCCAGGCGACCCGCTGTGCACCGTGACAGCCGGGACCGAGACGACTAGCCCTGTTCAGCCTCAACACCCCTCGAACGACGGGGCGTCGAGTGGCGGCAACGCTGGCGGCAGCGGGAAGGCGGCTTGTGTGCCGGTGGCGATGTCGCCGGTGGTCACGTTGTCGTCGGGTCAGCGAGGTCAGTGGTACGAGCAGAACTGCGGACAGACGTTCCCGCAGGGCGGGTTGGGCACGGACAGCCCGCTGACAGGTGGGGCGCTGTGGGCGGATATGGGTCTGACGAACGCGCTGGTGCCTGCGGTGGACCCGGCGGTGGTCGCGATGCAGGCCGAGCAGCAGTTGGTGCTGCCGAAGCCGGTGGTGCGGATGTCGCCGGTGCAGACGGGCCGTCAGGTGACGGGGCTTCCTGCGTGGCTGTGGGTGGAGCGCGGTTCGTGGTCGTCGGTGTCGAGGACGGCACAGGTGCCTGGTGTGACGGTCACGGCGACGGCGACGCCGGTCTCGACGGTGTGGGACCTGGGCGATGGCTCTGCACCGGTGGTGTGCCAGGGCCCGGGGACGCCATTCGTGGAGGGCGGCGATCCGGGCGCTTCGTCGCCGGACTGCGGCCACCGTTTCGCGCAGTCCTCGGCCGCGGCGCCGGGCGGGGTGTTCCAGATGACGGTGAGCGAGCACTGGACGGTGCGCTGGCAGGGGGCGGGCCGGGGCGGGGTGTTCCCGGATCTGGTGACGCGCACGGTGGTTGCGGTGCGGGTGGTGGAGGTGCAGGACCTGGTGGTCAGCAGCCCTGTCCACTGACCGGTGGATGGGTGTGAAGCGATGCGGTTCAAGGAGAGGTGCGTTTCGTGGAGTTGACGAAGATCAGGATCCCGGTGTCGCGGGGCGGTGCCCCGGGGGCCGGCGGGGTGCGGCCTCAGGCGGGTGCGGTGCGGGCGCGGAACCGCAAGCGGCAGGTCGCGGGGTTGGCGGTGGTAGGGGTGTGCACGCTGGTGTTCGCCGGCATGTGGATCACTGCCGGTCAGCGCAGAGCGGTGCTGGAGCTTGCCCGTCCGGTCGCGGTCGGGCAGGTCATCGCCGCCGGGGACGTGAAGACCGTCCTGGTCGGCGCGGGGGAGGGGGTGCCGCTGATCGCGGCCGCGCGCAAGGACTCGGTGGTGGGCAGCACGGCCGCCGGGTCGCTTCCGGCCGGAACGCTGCTGAGCGACCAGATGCTGGGCGCGCCGCCGGTGCCGGCGGGCAGTGTGACCCTGGCGCTGCCGGTGAAGCCGGGCCAGTATCCGCCGCGCCTGGGCCCCGGTGCGCAGGTCGCGGTGTACGCGACCGGCTCCGGTGGCAGCAGTGCGCCGACGGCCTCGGCCGGGAGCGGGAGCGGTGGAACGGCGTTGGCGCAGGGGGTGGTGCTGGAGGTCGATTCCTCGCAGGGCGTGGACGGCGGGGCGGTGCTGACGGTGCAGGTTCCGCAGTCGGATGCCGGGGCGGTCGCGCAGGCCCAGGCGGTGGATGTGGTCGAGCTGCCCGCGAGCACGAGCCCGAGCACGAGCACGAGCACGAGCACGAGCACGAGCACGAGCACGAGCTCGGGCGCGGTGCATGGTGGTGGGCGCTGATGGCGTTGGTCGCGGTGGTTTCGGTGAAGAACGGCCCGGGTGGCAGCACGACGGTGATGGCGCTGGCGGCGACCTGGCCTGCCTACGGCGCGAAGGGCCGGGCCCAGCCCGTGGTGGTGGAGGCGGATCCGGCGGGCGGCGACTGGATGCTGCGTTTCAACGCCGCCAGCGAGCCGGGCCTGACGACCCTGGCTGCCGCCGCCCGCCACGGGGACCTGTCGACGACCGTTTTGGCGCAGCACGCGCAGGTGCTGCCTGGTGGCACGGTGGTGGTGCTGGCTCCAGATCGTCCCGAGAGGTGCCAGGCCGCTTTGGAGGGCCTGGCGCCGGTGTGGGAGATGGCTGACTGGGCCGGTGATCCGCGGATGGTACTGGCGGACTGCGGTCGGCTCGGTCGGGACTCCTCGGCGCTGGAGCCGCTGCTGCGGGCAGCCGATGCGGTTGTGGTGGTGTGCCGGGGCAGTGCCGACTCCCTGGGGCATGCGGCCACCGCCGCCGACCGGCTGCGCCCGTTGGCGAAGGCCGTGGTGGTAGCGGTGGTCGGCGAGAGCGCGTGGGCGGCGACGGAGATCATGCAGGCGCTGGGGGTGGACGGCTGCCGGCTCCTGCCGCGCGACGAGGAGTGCGCGCAGATGCTGCGCGGAACGCGGTTCGTCCCCCGCTTGTGGCGCCGCAAGCCGAGCCTGGATCTGTTCGCGGGAGCGGGGGCGCTGGTACGGGACCTGGAGCGGTTCCTGACCCCGCCCGCCCCAGCCACAGAAGCACCGGCACATCGCGTGGCGGTGGCCGAGCCTGCCCGGGCGGACCTGTCCGAGCTCATCGGCAGCCGGAGGCAGCCGTGACCACCATCGTGGAGGTGGACGACGAGGCCAAGCTGGAGCGGGAGTTGACCGCCCGGCTGCGCGATCAGGCGACTCGGCTCCTGGTGGAGCGGGCGGACGCGGAGGAGAGCGGCGGGGTCGCGTTGTCGCAGGCGCGTCGCCGCGACCTGGGTGAGCAGGTGCTGTCCGAGGAGTTGGAGCGGCTGCTGACCGAGCGGTTGAACGCCGGGTTGGCGATGCCGTCGGTGGCGGTCGAGGAGCGCATGGTCCGTACCGCGCGCAACGCCCTGTTCGGCCTGGGCGCGTTGCAGGCGCTGCTGGAGGACCGCGAGGTCGAGAACATCTACGTCAACGGCTTCGATCGGGTCTTCGTGTCCTACGCGGACGGCCGCAAGGAGCGGGTCGCCCCGTTCGCGTCCTCGGACCAGGAGCTGGTCGACCTGGTGCGCACGCTGGCCGCGCGCAGTGGGGAGGAGGAGCGCCGGTTCGACCGCTCGGTGCCCGGCTTGTCGCTGCAACTGGTCGACGGGTCGCGGCTGTTTGCGGTGATGGCGGTCACCCCGCGGGTGTCGCTGTCGATCCGCCGGCACCGCTTCACTGTCGTGTCGCTGCCGGACCTGCGGGGCTTGGGCACGATCGACCGGGTCGTGGAGGACTTCCTGCGGGCGATGGTGCGGGCGAAGAAGAACGCGGTGATCCTGGGCGGCCCGGACGGCGGCAAGACGACACTGCTGCGCGCCCTGGTCTCGGAGATCCCGGCACTGGAGCGGATCATCGTGATCGAGGACACCGCCGAGCTGATGATCGAGAACGACGGCGTGCACGAGGACGTGGTCCCACTCCAGGCCCGCCAGCGGAACCTGGAAGGGGAGGGAGCGCTGGACCAGGCGGAACTGGTGCGCTGGGCACTGCGGATGGGTCCGCAGCGGGTCATCGTCGGCGAGATCCGCGGCCCCGAGGTGATCGCGATGTGCAACGCCATGTCGCTGGGTCTGGCGGGCTCGCTGTCCACGCTGCATTGCAGTTCAACCGAGGACGCGGACACGAAGTTCGCGAACTACGCCATCCAGGCGCCCGAGCGGCTCTCGCGTGAGGCGACCTGCCTGATGCTCGCCTCCGCGGTGGACTTCCTGGTCCAGCTCAGCCGCGACGAGCGCGGGAGCCGGGTGGTCTCCTCGATCCGCGAGGTCGTCGGCGCGGATGGGCCGCGCCTGGTCACTAACGAGGTCTTCGCCCCCGAGCCGGCCACCGGCCGCGCGGTGCCTCGTACGCCGCTGCGGGCTACGACGGCTGCCGAGCTGGCCCGCCACGGCTATACCGCCCCCCTGCCCGCGGATTTGGAGGACTGGGTCTGATGAACACGGACACACTGGCGGTACTGGGCCTGGGGGCGGGGGTGGGCAGTGGGATCTGGCTGGCTCTCAGTGTTCCGGTCACCCACGAGTCGGCGCGGTTGGGCCGGTTGCGGCGCTGGTGGGCGGAGCATCGTCCGCCGAGTCCCGGACGCCGGATCACCCTCGCCGTCGTGGTTGGGCTGGTCGCCTGCGCGTGGACGGGTTGGCCGGTCGCTGCCCCGCTCGGGGCGGCGGGAGCGTGGGTGCTGCCCGGGTTGTGGGGCCGCGACACGGCCTATGAGGAGGCGCTGGCGCGGATCGAGGCGATCGCCGCGTGGACCGAGCAGCTGCGCGACACCATGAGCGCCGCGGCCGGCTTGGAGCAGGCGCTCCTGGCGACGGCGGGCACCGCGCCGGTGGCGATCCGCACCGAGGTGGCGACCTGCGCGCAGCGGGTGCGCTGCAACTTGCCGTTGACCGAGGCGCTGCGCTCGCTTGCGGCCGAGCTCGCTGACCCGCTCGGGGACTTGGTCGTGATCGCGTTGATCGGCGCGTCGGGGCGCACCAGCGGACGCCTCGCGGACGTGCTGAGCAGCCTGGCGCTCTCGGCACGGGAGCAGGCACAGATGCGGGCGCGCACCGCGGCATCAAGGGCGCGGGTGCAGACCTCGGTGCGGATCGTGGTCACCACCGCCGTGGGCATGGCGGTGGGTCTGGCGGTGCTGGACCCGGAGTATGTGAGGCCGTTCGCCAGCGTGCAGGGTCAGTTCGTGCTGCTGGTCATCGGCGCCATGTTCGCGGTGATGTTCACCTGGCTGCGCAGCATCGCGGCCATCCCGCAGGCCGCCCGCCTCCTGGACGCCACCGCGCCCGAAACGATGAAGACAGAAACGATGAAGACAGGGGTGCCGGCGTGATCGTGCTGCTTCTGGGCGCCGCTTTCGGCGCGGGCCTGTGGTGCTGGTGGACCGGCACGCGCCCGGCCACCCCCGCGCTGACCGCGGCCCTGACCCCACGGCAACCGCCTGCTCCGGTAGCCAAGCCGGCAGCGGACAACAGGGCCGGGTGGTCGGCGCGCGCCGGGCGGGTGGTCGTGCCGTGGCTGGCCCGGTCCGGCCTGCCCGGGGCGACGACGGCTGCCGCGCTGCGCACGATGCGGGTCCCGGTCGAGCGCCATCTGGCGGAAAAGGCCGCAGCGGCCCTGGCCGGGCTGGTGTTCCCCTGGCTGCTGGCCGTCCTGGGATCGCTGGTCGGGATCCGGGTCGGCTGGGTGCTGCCCTCGGGGGCGGCGGTGCTGCTGGCCGCCGTGCTGTTCTTCATCCCCGACCACGCGGTGCGCCAAGACTCGCAGCGCCACCGCGTGGAGATCCGGCACGCCCTGTCGGCGTTCTTGGACCTGACCGTGGTCGGCTTGTCCGGGGGTTCGGGGATCGAGCAGTCCCTGCGCTCAGCCGCCGGCGCGGGGCAGGGGCCAGCCTTCGCCGCGTTCCGCCGTGCGCTGCGCGAGGCCGAGCTCACCGGCACCGCCCCCTGGGGCCCATTGGCCCGGCTCGGTGAGCAGCTCGGCGTCACCGAACTCCCGGAACTGGCCGCGACCGTGGCCCTGGCGGGCAACGAGGGCGCACGGATCAGGGCATCCCTGGCGAGCAAGGCCGCCACCCTGCGCGGCCACCTCCTGTCCGAGGCCGAGGCCGCCGCCTCGTCCGCGACCGAACGCATGAGCATCCCCGTCGTCGGCCTGTTCGCCGCCTTCCTGATCTTCCTGGGCTATCCCGCCGTCAGCCTGGCGATCGCCGGCATGTGAAACGGCCCATTGGCCCGTCCGAATCGAAGCCCGCATCAGAAATGAGAAAGACGCACGTGAATAGCACAACCCGGGCCCGAGCGTGGGTCGTCACCGAAGACGAGCACGGCAGAGCCACCGTGACCGCGTCCAGCGACACCGTTGCCCTCTTCCGGTCCATGGCCGACGCGTATGAGGAGGCTCGCGACCAACACAGGCGCTGGCGGATCGGGCTTGTGGCCATCAGCGCCTGCGTCGCGGCGGCGGCGATCTTCCTCGGCTACCCGGCCCTGGTTCATCTGCTCGCCGACAAGTAGCGCCGCCCGTCCCCTGATTGGAGCACTCCTCATGCGTACCGTCCTGACCCAGACCCGCACCGCCACCGCCGACGTCACCCTGCGGCTCGCCCTCCGATGCCGGGGAGCCTGGACGCGGCTGCGGGATCGCGCCGAGCAGCGCGACGGCGGCTACAGCACCGAGACCGCGATCATCACCGCGCTGCTGGCCGTTCTGGCCATCGCCGTCATCGGAGTCATCGGGTCAAAAGTCATGGCCAAGGTCAACGGCATGCAGTTCTAAAGGAGAGGGACCGCCATGCGTCGCTGGAGCGCACGAATTGCTCGGGTGCGGGACCCTCGCGTGCGGGACCGGGGCGCGGCCAGTTCGGAGATCGCAGTGGTGATGCCGCTGCTCCTGCTGATGCTGATGGGGATCGTGCAAGTCTCGCTGATCGTCCACGCGCACCATGTCGCCCAGGCCGTGGCCGCCCAGGCGGTGGACGCGGCCCGGGCGCAGGGCGGCACCAATGCCCAGGGCCGGGCCGACGCGCAGGCCCTGCTGGCCTCGCTCGGCACCGGGGCGCTGGGCCGGCCGCAGATCACCGTGCGGCGCACCGCGACGACCGTCACCGCCCAGGTGGTGGGGGACGTGTCCGGCGTCGTCCCGTTCTGGACGCCGCAGGTGATCGGCTACGCCGCCGGACCCGTCGAACGCCTGACCCAACCGGCCCGCTGAGCCGCAGCAACCCACCTATCCACAAGCGGAGTTCCTGATGTCCGAGCCTGAACCCGGGTGTGACCGCGATCCGCAGGGCCGTGCCTGCCGCGACCGCGGGTCGGCCGCCACCGAGACGGCGCTGATCATGCCGCTGCTGATAATGCTCCTGCTGTTGTCGATCGGCAGCGGCCGCCTCGTCTCGGCCCGCCAGGACGTGGACCAGGCCGCCCACGCGGCCGCCCGCGCCGCCTCCCTGGCCCGCAGCCCCGGCGAAGCGGTCCGCGCCGCCCAGCAGGCCGCCGCCACCGCGCTCGCCTCCGCCGGACTGGCCTGCTCCCACCTGGACGCGAACATCAGCACCGCCGACTACCACCCCGGCGGCCAGGTCGGCGTCTCCCTCGCGTGCACAGCCTCGCTGTCCGGGCTCACCGGCGTGCCGATGCCCGGTCACCACACCGTCCAGGCCACCAGCACCTCCGTGATCGACACCTACCGAGGGCAGGACCCGCAGTGACACCCACCCGCCCCCGCCACCACCCCCGCCGACCTCCTGGCGATCAGGGGTCGGTGACCGTGTTCACCGCAGCCCTCCTGCTGGGCCTGCTCGCCATGTTCGGACTGGTCATCGACGGCGGACTGGCACTGGCCGCCCGCGTCCAGGCCTACGGACAGGCCCAGGAAGCCGCCCGCGCCGGCGCCCGGCAACTCGACCAGGCGGCGCTGCGCGGACAAGGCCCCGTCGTCATCGACCCACCCGCCGCGTGCCGCGCCGCCACCGACTTCCTAACCGGCAGCGGCAGCACAGGGGAGGTCACCGCGACCACCACGAGCGTCACCGTCACCGTCCACCGCGCCCAGCACACCCAGTTCCTCACCCTGCTCGGCATCACCGCGATCCACGTCACCGGCACCGCCACCGCCCACCCCCAGATCTCCACAACGCCATGACCGCCACCCCCGGCCGCACCCTGGACCGCTTCCGCGCCCTGGCCCGCGCCTTGGCCGCCGCCGCCACCCTGGCCCTCCTGCTCACCGGCATCCCGTACGTGCTGCTGCACCAGGCGCGATCCTGGCAGCCCACCCGCGTGCCCAGTTGGGACGCCGTCACCACCTGGCTGCAGTTCCCGTACGACACCGTGGTCCTGCTGCAACTCCTGGACTGCGCCTGCTGGATGCTGTGGCTATGGCTGGCCGCGCAGACCATCGTCGAACTGGTTTGGTACGCCGCCCACGCCCGCGACCTCCTCGGCCCAGCGGCGGGCAGCAGTGTGGTGCTCGCGGCCCGCCGCACTCTGGCCGGGATGCTGATCGCCGCGCTGGTCCTGGGGATCGCCGCAGCCCTGCGCACCAGCCAACCGCCCGGTCAGCGCACCGACCTGGCCACCGCCGCCTGGACCACGCGGCCGGCAGCCGCCGCACCCGCCGTCCCCGGAACGACACTTCGCACGGCCGACATGCGGGTGTGCACGGTCAAGGAGGGGGACAACCTGTGGGACCTGGCCGCCCGCCACCTCGGCGACCCCCTGCGCTGGCCCGAAATCTACCAACTCAACGCCCACCGACCACAAGCCGACGGCCGCGCCCTGACCGACCCCGACCTGATCTACCCCCACTGGACCCTGCGCCTGCCCACCAAGGGCGCCGACCCCGCACCCGTCACGGGCACCGCGCCACCACCACCAGCGGCGGTGAACGGACCGGCGTCGGCAGCACCGTCGCCGACCGCCGCTCCCACACAACCTCCAATCGAACGGCCCGCACCATCGGCCGACCGCCCGCACGCCGCCGCGGCGGCGCACCCGCACGGGATTGAACTGACCAGCGCGGGCGGATATATCTCCCTCACCCTGGCCGCCGCGCTCAGCGCCACCGCCCTGACCGTGATGCGCCGCCGACGCCGCGGCTACCAACCCGAAGACCTCACCGCCCCCCAGCGCCCCCGACCCAAGAACCCCGAGGAGACCGGACTGATCGCCTCACTGCGGCGCAGCACCGACCTCCATCCCGACACTCCCGCCGCCAGCGCTTCCGCTCCTGGCCGCCTCCCGGTGGCCGCGGCCGCAACAGGCGGTGAGGTCACACTGTTGGACCTGCTCGCCGACCAGGCGGTCCCGGCGTTGACACTCACCGGCGAGGGAGCCCTGGATGCCGCGCGGGCGCTGCTGGTCACCGTCCTGGCCGACCCAGGGACCCCGCACCGCCTCATCGTCAACCGCGAGGACCTGACCCTGCTCATCACCGATCGCACGCCCGCCCCAGGCGGCGCCCTGCAGGTCACCGACAGCCCGCAGTCCAGCATCGACGCCCTCGAAGAAGCACTCCTCCACCGCGCCCGACACCGCCACGAACACGACCTGGACGACACACCCGACCAGACCGGACTGGTGATCCTGCTGGGCCGTACGGCCACCCACACCCGGCACCGGCTCTCCGCCCTGCTCACCGCCTCGCACGGACGCGGACTCGCCGCCGTCCTCCTCCACAACGACCCGACCACGGGCAGCCTCCCGGGCGCCGCTTTCCGCATCGCGGCAGGCGGCCAGGCAGCCCGCCTTAAGGACGACGGAACACTCGCCACACCACTGCGCATGTTCCACCTGCCCACGGGTTCCACGGAAATCCTGTGCACCCTCCTCGCCCACGACCGAGAATTCGACCACGTCGCCACAGCAGCCAGCGAGGAAAGCCAGCCACCCGCACCGGAAGAGCCAGAGGAATTCCCCTCCGGTGCGATCGGGGTGATTCCGCCGCATGCTGAACAGAATTCCTCGGCCTCCGCCTTGCTTGCCGGAACGCGGCCGACCGTCGCCCTGCTCCACGACGACGCCGAACCCCCTCCTGCCCCGGAGGCGGAGGTAGCGGACAGCAGTACCTCGGCCCGACAACTCCAACCCGCACCCGCACCCGTGCCGGTGCCCTTGCCGGACCCGGACCTGCCGGGTGAGGCGGAGACGCGGTGCCCGGTGCAGGTGAAGGTCATGGGGCCGCTGCGGGTCCTGGCCCGGGAGAGGGCCGTCACCAAGGGCATGGCCGGCTCAGCCGGTGAGCTCCTGGCCTACCTCGCCCTGCATCCCAAGGGCGCGACGAAGGACTCCATCGAGGAGGCCCTGTGGCCCGAGCGGACTCCCGACAAACGCGAGGAGGCGTTCAACACCGCCAAGAAGACCGTCCGCAAGCACCTGCGCGACGCCCTTGGCGGGATGGAAGCGATGTTCATCGTGAACAGCGGCCCCCGGTGGCGCCTGGACCCCCAACAGGTCACCACCGACTACACCGCCTTCCACGCCGCCGTCCAGCGCAGCTGCACCGCACTCGACACCGCCGCCCGACTCCAGGCCTGCCGCACCGTCGCCGACCTGTACACCGAGACGTTGTGCGAGGGATCGGACTTCACCTGGGCCACCGCCCCGCGCGAAGACGCCCGCCGCCGCACCCTCAACGCGCTCAGCACCCTGGCCACCGCCGCCGCAGCGGCCCACGACACCGACAGCGCCATGCAGATCCTGACCGAAGCCCTCACCCACGACCCCCACAGCGAGGAACTCCACCTGCGCCTGGCCCGCCTCCACGCCGCCCGCGGCGAGACCGACGCCATCCGCCGCCTCCTGGACCAGCTCACCGCCAACCACCGCGCCATCGGCGAGCGAACCACCAGTCCCACCACCGCCGAGTTCCACAGCCTGCTGCGCTCGTCCGCCTCCGCTGCTCATCGCGCCAGCCCGCCAGTACGGCACCGCCGCCAGGGCTGACCCGCCGGTTGACCTGGGACGGGGCGGCGAGCGTAGATGGACCCCACCGCACCAGACGCCCGGCGGTGACACGACACCGTTGCCGTCGCCCACCGCCGCCAGCCGCGGGCTCGGCCGAGCATTGGACTGGCGGCGGCGGGAACCACGTGGGGTATCCAACACCCCGTCCACCCCGACCGCCCCGCCGGTGACCCAGGTCCAGCGGACTGTCCGACCACGGGTGTCCAACCACGGCGTCCAACCGGCCGTCCCACTTCGCCCGGACCCCCGGTCCACCGTCCATAGCCGCAGGCCAGCGCGATATTGGGTCAGCGCGGCGAGGCCGGGACATCAACCGGGGGTAGGTACCACCCGGTCTCCACGCGCACGACGGCCCGGCCCGTCCCTCCACATCTCAGCCCTCTTCCCCGCTGTTGCTTCCCCCTTGTCTCTTGCCCCCTCTCCCGCCTTTCCTCCTCTCACCCCAACAGGCCCCGGACCGCAGCCGGCGCGCGGGTGCGGGCGGGCACCCCCGCGCAGCGGCGGGTAGCCACCCGCCGGGGTCAGGCCCGTCGGGGTCAGGCCCGTCGGGGTCAGGCCCGCCGGGGTCACGGTAACGATCATGGTGGGGCCGGCGCACTCCATGATCACCTTTGATGGTTCGCCCCCGCCCGCCAAAGGCGGCCCTGCGGACTGGTCGTCACGTATGGCCCGCACGACGCTTTGCGTCGAGGTGCCGCCGAATTGAATTGGGAAGCGTCGTGAATTCGCGAGAATTCCAGCAATTCCCAGCCCCATTCCGGCTCGACTCGTCCGCGACGTCGAGCTATCTTTGAAATGTGCCCGGGAATACCGGGAAACGAGAAAGCCGCCCGGCGGAATACCCCAGGGAAACTCTACCTGGGGACGCCCATGCCCGGCGGGCGCGAGAAAGGACCCGGAAATGACGGAACGGGAATTCGTCAATGCGGTCGAAATGCGGCCGTACGACGCGGGGCGGCTGGTGGAGTTCACCACCATGTGCGACCACGAGATGGAAGCGGACGGCCACGGCGAGGCGGGCAGCCAGGTGACCTTCCGGGGACGCGTGGTCACCGTCGTGAACGGCATGACCTTCGGCCGGGGCTGGTCGCAGATCACCCTCGACCCTGACGACGGCATGCCCCGGGTCACCAGTGTTCTCGGCGGCCACCGCCATGTGGAACTCCTTCCCGAACCCGGCTCCGCCGACCGCCCCTAGCGGCGCCGCGCCGGGTCCGGCCGCACCGGCCGGACCCGGCACCCCGCCCGATCACCCGCCAGCCGACATCCCGGGAGCACCCGATGGACCCGAACACGATCCTGCGCGCCCTGCGCCAACTGACCGCCCGCATCGAGGAGATCGACAACCACCCCGACCGCGACTGGTCCGACCTGGCCCGCGAGGCACTCGAAGGCATCGAAGCCCTCGACGGCTGGCTCACCCGGGGCGGGGCCTTGCCCGGCCCCTGGGGCGCCGCCCGCTGACCCCCACCCGCTCCCCGGGGTGCCGCCGTCTCGGCGGCGGTGCCCCGGACCCACCTACCGGACCCAATCAAGGAGTTGATCCGCATGTCGATGCGCTCGATCATCGCCCGCCCCACCCCGGACGGCTTCGCCGGACGCTACGTCCACCACGACGGCCAGCCCACCGCCCGCGTCCCCCTCCTGCTCACCCTCTACCGGGACAGCTTCGGCGCGGACCTGGAGGCCATGAACCGGCTGCTGCTGGACCGGCACCCCGCCGGATGGTCCTCCCTCGGGCTCGAAGTCACCGGGGACATCGGCTTCACCGAACCCGGCACCGCCCCCCGCACCCTGCGCGCGCCGCAGTGCTACTGCCACGGCGACCGGTGCGAGGAGCCCCAACTCCTCACCCACACCGACGCCGACCCCCTGTGGCACTGGTGGGTCTACCTGATGACGCCCCAGGGCCTGGAGGTCCGGCCCGCCAACCCGCGCGGCACCGGCTGGCTGCCCCCGGTCCACATCCCCTGGACCACCCACCCCGACGCGCCCCTGCCCTTCGCCCTGCGCCACCGCTGACACCCCGCCACCCGAGGGCGGGACCACCGGTCCCGCCCCACCCGGACCACCCGCGAAGGAGCCCTGCCATGGCCGCCACCCCGGACGTCGAAATCGTCATCTGCCGCCACGCCACCACCGGAACCCAGGCCAGCGGCTACGACCCCCTGATCGCCCTGATCCTGACCCGGGCCTCCTTCCGGCCCGAGGACTTCTTCACCCAGCGCTACTACCGCCTGGCCTACGACCAGACCGCCGCAGAGGAGAACACGCAGGCCAGCAACGCCGCCCGGATGCTGCGCGCCTGCCACTACACCGTCCACCTCGCCCCCGGACTCGACGAGGACCTGAACACCTACCAGCGCGTGGTGGGCCACGCCGTATGGCAGTGCCCGGTCCACCCCGACCACCCGAACTCCTGACCCCGCCCGCCGGGCGGCAACCCGCCGCCCGGCCCACCTGAAGGGAACACCCATGGACACCACCCCCGAGCCGCTGGACCTGCGGACCTGCGCGGTCATGCCCGCCGATGCCGCCGAGGTCATCGCCCTGCGTGTCGACCCCGCCCCCGGCACGGCCTTCACCGCCCTTCCCCACCCCGCCAACCGGCCGCTGCCCCCCGGCCGAGTCGGCATCACCTGGACCCCCGCCCCGCACGGCACCACCGTCCTGATCCGCCTCGGCGGCCCGCGCGGCCCCCAGCGCATCAACCAGGACACCCACCCCGGCGACTGGGTCGAACAGGTCCGCCCCATCGTTGCCCGCGCCCTGCAACTCGCCGCCCGCGCACCCGAACTGGTCATCCCGGACCCCGACCCCACCCCGACCGGCGAACTCGCCCCGCTCCTGGCCGCCGGACACCTCCACCCCGGCGACCTGCTGACCGGCCGCACCGGCGACGGCACCGTGCACCTGGCCCTGGTCACCGCAAGCGGCCAGATGCTCCTGCCCGACGGCACCCTCCACCACGGCCCCGACCAGGCCCTCGCCCACACCCTGGCCACCGAAACCTGACCCGCACCCCACCACCGAACGCCCCCACCTGACGCTCCACCACCGGTGCCGCCCACGCCCAGGGCGGCACCCCCACCCCGCCGCTCCTCGAAGGGAACCCCAAGATGACCCCCAACCCCGCAATCGCCCCCGTCGATTCGGCGAGCACGCCCGCCGCCCCGGACCCGGTGCGCTCACCCGGGCGCCACCTGATCCAGCAGCGCCTGGGCGCGGCCCGCCCCCGCGACCTCCTCGCCCGCGCCACGCACACCGGCAACCCGGCCCTCGCGCCGATCGCGGCCCAACTCACTGACACCGCAGCCCGCCTGGACGCAACCGCCGACACCCTGGCCCGGCACCTGACCACCCTGCGCAACTACGCCGACCGTCTCGCCGCCGGGGCACGGGTCACCCCCTGCTTCGCGAGCGCCGCCATGACCACCCTGGGTGCGGAGATCGACCTGTGCCTGCACCGCCAGGACCTCCTGCGCGAACAACTCCACGCCCAGATCGACACCTACACCCACCTCGACAACGCCACAGCCACCCGCCGCTGAACCCGCGCCCCGCCGAGTCCGGGCCGCACCACCGGCCCGGACACCGGCACCGGCGACCCCCGCTCCCCAACCCCTGCGGCCCGCACCCGCGCGGCCGCCCCACCCTGGAGGTTCCCGTGATCGCCCACGCCCAAGTCCTCGACGCCATCAAGCCGCTCCCCGGCAACACCACGACGGCAGGCCTCAAGCAACTCGTCCGCCTCAGCGACCTGGTCGTCACCGCCCAGCTGGTGCCCACCATCCGCTCCGAGGTCTACAGCGGCATCCGGGTCCGGGTGCTGTCCGGCGCCACGGAGGTCGACGTCAACGTCTTCGACTTCGCCGCCTACAACACCTTCCGCCCCAGCACCGGCCCCAACCAGGCGACCGTCATCGACACCTACACCCAGAACCACCTCGCCGACCCCGGCTACCTCACCCCCCCAGGCCCTGCGCGAGGCGATCAACGCCTACCTCGCCGTCTTCACCTGACCCCCACCCCGCCGCGCCGGGGCCGCACCACCGGCCCCGGCACCCCAACCCCCGCACAGGAGCTGCCCGATGACCACCCCTCCGCCCAACCCCTCTCGCTCAGGCCCCGGCCAGCTGCGCGCCGAAGTCGCCCGGATCCTCAACGACCACGCCGGGTCCTCGATGAGCGTGACCGAGATCGCCAAGGCGCTGGGGCATTCCGGCGGCGCGGTCGGCAACGCCTGCCAGACACTGACCGACCGAGGAGAGGCGACCATGACCAGCACCAAGCCCCGCCGCTACCAGGCCAACACCGCCACCGCCACCGCCGCGAGCCGGGTCGTGATCAGCCCGCCCGGCCAGGGCCGCACCACACCGCCGGTGCCAGCGACCGCCCCGGCACCCGCGACGGCGAACGCTCCGGCGACTCCGGCAGCCGGGGTACCGGGCGCAAGGCCCGCGCCGATCACCCGGCCGGGCGGGCAGCACTACCACCCCAGGGCGCTCGCGGGCCTGCCCGACGTCGAAGCGCTACGGCGGCTGCGCCAGGCGGGGGTGCCGGTCCTGCTCTACGGGCCCCCGGGCACCGGCAAGACCTCGCTGGTCGAGGCCGCGTTCGAGGACCTGGTCACCGTGGCCGGGGACGGCGACACCACGGTCGGCGACCTGGTCGGCGAGTACACCCAGGACGAGCACGGCGGCTACGAGTTCATCTACGGCCCCCTGGTCACCGCCATGCAGGAAGGGCGCGCCCTGCTCCTGGACGACGTGACCCTGGTATCCCCCAAGGTCCTGGCGGCCCTGTACCCGGCCATGGACGGACGCTGCCAGATCCAGGTCAAGGCCCACAAAGGCGAGACGGTCACAGCTACCGACGGGTTCTATGTGGTCGCCGGTCACAACCCTGGTGTGCACGGCGCGGTTCTGACCGAGGCCCTCGCCTCGCGGTTCAGCGTGCAGATCCAGGTCGGCTCGGACTACGACCTGGCCCGCGCCCTGAAGATCGACGCCAGGGCGGTGCGCATCGCCCGCCACATCGCCGCCCGCGAACAGGCAGGCGACCTGGGCTGGGCCCCGCAACTACGGGAACTGATCGCCTTCCAGAAGATCGCCGATGTCCTGGGTCCCGAGGCGGCCTTCGCCAACCTGGTCGGCATCGCCCCCATCGAAGACCGCGACCAGGTCGCCGAGATCGTCGCCAAGGCCACCGGCAAACCCGTGACCGCCCTGACCCTCGGCCGCCAGCTCTAAACCCCCACCCGGCCCCCACCACCGGCGCCGACCTGCGGCCCCAACTCCCCACGCATGCCCCTGGAAGGGAATGATCCGCCATGCCCGCACACCGCCACGTCCACCCCGACCGAGCCGCCGTGACCGAGGCCGAAGCGGATGCCGCCCGCTGGGCGGACGACGGAGGAGCCTGCTTCGAACCGAGCCCGGGCGTACACGCCGGGCACTGGCTGCGGATCTCGGCCGCCCTGACCCAGCGCCTACCCGCGATCGCAGGGCGCGAGGACGTGATCGTCACCTGCGAGCCAGGCACCCGCTCCGGCGCACCGGCCGCCTTCTACCCGGCCCTGGCAGCCCTGGAGATCGACGCCGACCTCTTCGCCCCACTCACCCCCGCAAGCATCGACCCGAGCAAGGACGGCGACGAAGAGCGCTACCCGGCCGCCTGGGGAGCCCTGATCCACGAGGCCGCCCACGCCGCCCACAGCACCTGGAACACCCCGGCCCCACTGCGCGGAACCGCCGTCGACGACGCGGCGGCCATGCTGGAGGAGTCCCGCGCCGAACGGGCCCACCTGCACCGCCGCCCACAGGACCGCCGGTTCCTGCGGGCCTGCGTCCGCACCCTGGTCCTGGCCGAGATCACCCAGGAGACACCCGCCGACCGCTGGCAGGCCGCCCACGCCGCCGGACTCATCCTGGCCCGCCGCGACGCCGGAATCCTGGACGACGACGAAACCGAACCCCTCGCGCAGATGGTCACCTCGATCCTCGGCCCAGACCTCCTTCACTGCCTAACCACGATCTGGAAGGCCGCCCACGCCTGCCGCGACGACGACGGGCAAGGCATGCTCGACCACGCGCAGGCCTGGTGCCAGGCGCTCGGTTCTGACCCCGCCAGGCCCGCATCCCAGCCCGGCACCCAAGGCCGCGACGGTCGGCGGGGCCAACTGGCCGAAGCCATCGGGGAAGTGCTGGGCAACGTCGAAGCGAACGAGGCCGCGCAGGCCGCCGCGCAGGCAGCGATGGCCACCGCCGCTATCGCCCGGGCGAACGCGCGAGCCGCGAACGCCGCCCGGAACCGAGAAGCCACCCGCATCGCCAAGCGGGTGTTCGCCCCGGGCGCGCGCCCTTTCACCCCGAGCGAGGCCGGCACCATCCGAGGCGTCCGCTCTCCGGTCACCGGACAGCGGTCGCCCACTACCGCCGAGAAGAGCGCCGCCGCAGCCCTGGCCCGCGCGTTGCGCACCGCCGCCTACCGCGAACGGATCGAAACCGTCACCACCAGCGCCGCCCCGCCCGGACGCCTCAACATGCGCGGGGCCTTGGCCCGCGACGCCCAAAAAGCAGCTGGTGCGACACCCACCGCCCGGCCCTGGAGCCACACCCAGCGCCGCCACACGCCCACGCCGCCGCTTCGGGTCGGCATCGCCGTGGACGTGTCCGGATCGATGAGCGCCGCCACCGTCCCGATCGTCTCGGCCGCTTGGATCCTGGCCAAGGCCGCCGCGCTGACCGACCCCGACTCGCGCGCCGCTACCGTTGCCTACGACGCATCCTTGACCGCGATCACAGCCCCGGGCCGCACCCCGGCGCACGTCACCGAATTCGCCGCCAGCGGCCGGGGACACAGCCTCGCCGAGGCGATCGACGCGCTCACGGCAGGGCTCGACCTGAACCGACCAGGAACCGGACGCCTACTGGTAATCGCCTCCGACGGCTACTACGCCACCAGCGAGGCAACCCGGGCCGCCGAGCGCACCAACGCCCTGGCCACCGCCGGATGCGCAGTGCTGTGGCTCGCCTTCGCCCCCGATCCCCGCCCGCTGCCGGGAACCACCCTCGTGCTACTCAACCACCCCGCCCGCGCCGCCAGCGCAATCGCCAAAGCCGCCACCGCCGCCATCACGGCCACCCACTCCGACAGCTTTTGAGTAGCACGCCCGGCCGCGACCCAGCCAACAATCACCTCCCCGATGCCCGCCGCATCACGGACCACTCTCCATCGTGAACCGAAGGTGGGAGGCCCTGGTTTGGGGCGACCAGGTGAGCCCACGCCGGTGCCACCGCCCGACCCCAGTGCCGAGGTTGCTGCGCCCGCTAACTTCGCTGGTAGAGGATGTGCCGGGAGTGGTGGGTCCGGTGGAGCAGTCCGGCGCGGTGGAGGATTTGCAGGTGGTAGGAGACGGTTGCGCGGCTGAGGTGGAGGCGTTGGGCCAGATCCGTGGTGGTCCGGGGTTGGGTGAGTTCGGCCAGTAGCCGTGCGCGGGTGTTGCCGATGAGTTCGTCGGTGAGTGGGGGTGGGGTGTGGGTGGGTGTGAGGGCCGGGTAGCAGATCAGTGGTGTGCGGGGGTCGGGGGTTCCTTCGGGTTCGCCTGCGCAGAAGGATGCGCGGGTGGAGAAGATGCAGGGTACGAGGATGAGGGCGTCGGCGTCGATCTTCAGCTGGTGGGCGTCGATGTGGAGGTCCAGGCCTGCGTCTCGCCAGGTCAGGTTCGAGCTGAGTTGGTTGATGGCGTGGGTGACTCCGTCGCGGGCGATCGCGGTGGATTTGGAGGCGATGTCCTCTTCGAGTCGGGTCTGCAGGCGGGGCCAGTGGGGTGCGAAGACCAGCTGCCAGAACTGCTGCATCTGGTCGGCGATGCGCTGGGCGAGGTGGTCCTCTCCTTGCTGCATGGCCTCCAGCAGCAGCCGCGGGGGCCTGCCTGCGGGGGTGTTGTCCCAGGAGTGGCCTCCCAGGGCTTGGGTCAGCTCGTAGCGGATCCGATCGGTTGAGGCGGTGGCCACCTGGTGCAGGGCGGTGTCCAGGCTGGTGTGGAAGGTGAGTGGTTCGGGGCGCAGGAAGTCGGGTGCGTAGCCGTGGGGCCCGCCGGCGCCGAGCACCGCCAGCAGTCCCAGCCGCCGGCCGCGCAGGGCTTCGCCGGCCTTCGCCTGCCAGGGTCTGTCGACCGACTGCGGATTGCGTCCCAGAGCGTGGAGCAGGTTGGCTGCCACGTTCAGCGGTCCGACCGCGAACCTGGTGCGGCCCAACCCCTCCGCACCCATTTCGATCCGGATCACACATCCCCCGCTTCCCTCGGGTGATCTTGTCGAACCTGCTCGAATCATTCGACTCCCGGCATGCCACCCCGGCAAGCTCGATCCGAGCCGAATTTCACCGTATGGGGGAACTCACCTACCGGGGCGACCAGATGGCGGCACGTAGTGACCCCCTCCGGGTTCCCCAAGAGATCCGCCAGCGGCAGGCCCTGCATTCCGAGCCTGCCGCAGCCACCCCGTGCCACAGGCTTCACCTCCAGGAGGACCAGCGGACCAACCATCCTGCGCGCGATCAAGGCCGTCGTCGCGGCCGTGACCGTCATCACCGTTACCGGCGGAAGCCTCCTGGCTGGCACCGTCGCCGCCTCCGCGAAGCCACTGCCATGCCCTGGCTGCGTCCAACGATAACTGTTCGAGGCGCTTTGTCGGTGACGGACCGTCAACGGGGTCCGTCCACTGCTGGCCGCTGACGATACCCAAGGGGGAAGGACACAGCGATGAATGCTCCGGGCGCGGTGCTCTATGCGACGCCGGTACTCCTGGGCGTCGGCGCCGGGTATGCAGCCGGGGGCACTGTTGCCGGATTGCTGGCGACGCGGCTGCGGCGGCTGTGGCTGCTGTGGTTGGCGGGAGCCGTTCAGGTCGTGCAGCTGTCGACGTCGTCGCTGCCCGATCCGGCCAGCCGGGTGCTGCGGTCGCCCCTCTTGGGCCTGACCTTCGCGTTGGCCCTGTGGTGGGTTGTCACCAACCTGTCGGGTCGATCACCGGTGATGCAGGCCGCTTCCTGGGCCGCCATTGCCGGCGGGCTGCTCAACGGTGCCGCGATCGCAGTAAACGGCCGGATGCCGTACTCGCTTGCCGCGGCTGCCGCTGCAGGGATCCCCGCCGGGTCATCCTCCGCCAAGAACGTCGCCGCGGGGCACGCCAGCCACCTGGTCTTCCTGGGTGACGTAATCCCAGTCCCGCCGCTCCACGCGGCTATCAGCATCGGCGACGTGTTCATCGTGATCGGCACCGTCGCACTGCTTGCCGCCGCCATGGGCCAGACCCCCAACCAACCCGCACGCTCACGCACCCCAAGGAGATGGCATGACCCACACGCTCACCCGGCACCGCATCACCACCACCGCCTTCACGCTGATCGCGCTGGCCCTGCTGCTCTACACCCTCGGCGCCCCCGACTGGAGCGGCGGCTGACCCGGTCACCCGGCCTCGTCGGCCCTCGACCCGCACTCTCTCTGGCTTCCGACGCGGATCTCGTTCACGCACCCAAGGAGGTGACATGACTCAGACGCTCACCTGGCAGCGAATCACCACCGCCGCGTTCACGTTGATTGCACTGGCCCTGGTGCTCTACACCCTCGGCGCTCCCGACTGGACCGGCGGCTGACCCACCCGGCCACCTTCTGGTCGTCGACCCGCACGCTCCGGTTCTGGCGCGGATCCCGAGATAGATCAGCAGAATCCGCGTCAGAACCACCGGCCGTAGGCCAGTTCCTCAACAACCCCTTGCAGGGGGGAGGTAGGCGTATGCGAACGCGCGCCACGCGGCCCTCCGCACCACACCCTGCCCCCAATCCGATCTCGAAGGAGACGCCGTGAAGAAGCTCCGCCTTGCCGCCTCAGCGGCGGCACTCGCGATGGCCGCGGCCACAAGTCTTGTCACGGCCGACAGCGCCTCGGCCGCCAACGTGGTCACCGCCTGCCGCACGCCCGACCTGGCTGCGGACGGCCTTTACGTCCACACCTGCATCAACACGCCCCAGTACGACGGACACCACGTCTGGGCCACCGTCAGCACCTACGGAGGCAACAACACCTCGATCAACCTCTGCGTGGAGGTCCTGGACACCAACCAGAATGTCGTTCCCGGCAGCCTCGCCTGCAAGGTCGTGTGGGGCCCCTCCGGCTCCGTCGCCTCTCCCACGGTGACCGTAGGTGACGGGTTCGTGAACGCCCAGTCGTTCTTCACCAGCCCCACGTACTGGTACGGGGGCATGAGTGCGGCTATCTGCAACGTCTGCTGACGGGTGAGCAGCCCTGGCCCCATCCGGCCGGCCACGGCCGGCCGGGCAGGCTTGGCCATTCCCGCGCTCGCGGGGTTGGTCCCGGTGCGCCTGAGGGGGAGTAGCGATCTGGATCCTGGCCCAGATCTGAGCGGGTGCGGAGCTTGACTGCCTCGATGCCCCGCGTTCAGGTGACCGGCGGGCCACACGGGTTCGACGGCGCCGCACTTCCGAAAGGACACAGATATGACCATCCGTAGCCAGCTCGCCTCCGCCGTGCCCGCGCCCGGCGGCGCTGCGCGGTCCGGCTCCTCGTCGGTGACGACGCTGTCCCTTGCGCCGGCACGCAGGGGGACCCGTCTGATGATGCAGCTCCTGCGACGGCTCGGCTCCGCGGCCGCCGCGATAGGCCTCGTTGTCGGCCTCGGCGTCGCAGGGGGCGGCACCGCGCACGCCGCCACCGACTACGGCTATTGGCAGTACGGCCACGTCTACACCTTCGTGACCTGGTACCAGAGCGCCCCTGACTCCTGCCTGGACGACTCCAACGGCGGCGGGACGCGCACCTTCGGCTGCAACAACCTGAACTACCAGAAGTGGAAGGTGATCAACCTCAGCAGCGGCTACGCGCAGCTCGAAAACCTGGCGACCGGACGCTGCCTGGACTGGTCGCCCCAGTACGGCCTGCGGACCTTCGGCTGCTACCCGAGCAGCTTCAACGGCGGCTGGCAGATGTGGGCTCGGGTGCACCGCACCAGTGCTTCCGGCGGAGCTGAGGAAGTACTCCAGAACGGCCGTTGGCAGGACGGCGAGACCTGGCAGTGCCTGGACGACTCGCAGTACGGCGTGCGCGGCTACCCGTGCAACGGCCCGAGCCAGGACGCCGGTTACCAGGGCTGGACCGTCATCGACGTCACCTGACCAGCACGACTGCGGCCCCAGCGCCACGCTGGGGCCGCAGTGTTTCTACACGTCCGTGCGGCCCGGCCGCTCGTCCGCCGGGTGCGCGCACCCCTCTCGGGGGCACGTGCAGGGCCGCACCTTCTCCGGCCGGGGCAGCTTCACCCCGGCGTTGGAACAGGCGGCGTGGCGGCATGCCAGTCGGCGACCAGGTACGGACGCTGGGGTGTCGCCGCGCTGGGTCGGGGTCGGTGGCGCGACGCAGGACTGCCAGCTGGGCCGGCGTGCCACGCCACCGCTTCTCGTGGTCGCCGGCGTCCAGGAGCAGGCGGGCCGTGCGGCCGAGGGCGTGGACGGAGGTGCGGGTGGTGATCAGGGCACCGTGCCGGTGCTCCTCGGGGGCCATGAACCGCGCCGATCCCGGCAGCCGCTCGCCGGGGACGGTGAACGGGCCGGGCCGGTACTCGTCCAGATCACACAGACTCATCCGTTGCCCGGTGAAGTCGTAGAGCAGCGCTCCGTCGTACAGGTCGACGGCCACGAATCCGGCTGCCTCGACGGCCAGGTGGGCGTCGAGGATCTCGTCCACGGCCCGCTGGGCCTGCGGCAGTGGCAGGGCGCGGAAGCGGGCCAGTGGGTGATCGGGGTGGGTGCGGTCGGGTCGCGTGGTGGTCGTGGGGTGGTACAGCACCTGCCCGTCGCGCCACGGCATCACGTGCACCGCCCGCCCGCCAACCAACAGAACCTGCTCCAACGGCACGATGACCGGATGCCGCACGGCGGCGTGCAGTGCCCGCGCCCGCGCCAACGACTCCTCCGCAGCCTTCGTGAGTGCCGTTTTGATGAACCAGGGCCGCTCTCCGAGGCGTACCCCGGCACTCCAGCAGCCGGAGTCCTGCGCGTCGAACACGGTGAAGACCTCCCCGACCCGCTCCAGGAACGGGAGCAACTCCTCACCCGGACCCGGCTCGGGAATCGCAGCGTTCGTCGTGCCGCCCATCGTGCCAACTCACGGCCAGGGCAAGAGAGCGCGCCCCCTGCACACGGTGCAGGGGGCGTGACTGGCAGCGGTGGTCGTTTACCCGCCGGGGGTCGGTACGGGCTGGGACAGGGCCTGGTAGCGGCGGGGGGCCGCGCAGGTGAGTTCGGCCTCGCCGCGCGTGACCATGGTTGCCAGCGCGTTGGCGATGGCCCCCGAGGAGCGGCCGATGACCTTGCCGATGCCGGTGGCGGTCCACTCCTTTTCGGGGTGGGCGCGCAGGTGCTCCAGCGCGAGCTGGTGCAGCTGTCCCTGGCCGAGGCGCGGTCCGCCGCTGGTGGCGGCTTGGGGGGCCGCAGGGCGCTGCCGGTGCCCGCAGGTCGGGCACGCCGCCCCGGCAGGCACCGCATCGCCGGACGCGGGCGGCAGCGGGGTGTCGTCGGCCTCCGGCCGCTTCGCGCCGTCGGCTGTGGCGGCGGTGGGCTGTTGGTGGGCCTGCGGCGCAGGAACGGTGACTTCCTGCCCGGCGGTCACCTCCTCGCCGGCGGTGGTCTCGTGTGCGCCTGCCTCGCCGTCTGTGGCATCCGGCGCGGTGCCGGGGTGGGGCTGGTCAGTGTCAGCCTGGGTGTCCTGCACGTGGGGGGTCACTTCGCCCGGGGCAGCCGTCTGGTCCTCGGTGTCCTCCGTGTCCGTGTCGTGGGTGGTGTCGCTGCTGTCGTTGGGGGGTGTGAGCGGCTTCTCGTCCGGGTCGGCCGTGCGGTCGCTCGCGCCACTGGCGGCGGTGTCGGTGGGCTCCGTGTGGTTGGGGGTGGTCAGGTGCCACTGGTCGGGCAGGCGGCGGGTGCGGTCGTTGCCGCCGTTGGTTCGCCAGGTCAGGCCCTGGTCCTCCAGGGCGGTCAGGGCTTTGCTGGCGGTGGAGCGGGACACGCCGACCGACAGGGCCACGGCGGCGACGGTGGCTCCGTGCGGCCGGTCGTGGAGTTCGGTCCAGATCGCGGCGGCGGGTCCGGTCACGCCGGTGAGCTGCGGGATGTCGAGGGCGTTGGGCGTGTTGGTGGTCTGGGACATGGGGGCTCTCCAGGTCTCCGAAGGAGTGGATGGGGATGCCCCGGCCGGGGGTGGCGGCCTGCGCGGTGCGCACCGCTTGCTGCGGGCCGCCGTTGACCATGGACACTCCAAAAGCCCGCCGCGTCAAGTCGGTGGTCGCGCTGATCGCATCTGGTCACAAGCGGTCATGGGGGGTGCCCCTATGTGTTTGGTCAAGCTCGATGGGTGCTGGTTCGGGCCGTCTGGAACGATGTGCCTGTGCATGTTGATGATCAGGTTGGCGACGGCGTCTCTGCAGAGCTCGCGGGGTTTCTCCGAGACGCTGTCGACGACCGCCCGGTGAAGATCGCTCCTTCCGTGTGCGGCGTGTGCGGCGGCCGCCTGTTCTTCATGCTCGTTGATGACGTCGAGGGCGGAGCTGAGCGGGAGTGCTCTGGCTGTGGCAGTCGTGCGTTCGTCGCGGACAGCGAGGAGTTCTGGGAGGACGCGGACCCTGGCGCGGCTGGCTGCCCGTGTGGGGGCGAGGTGTTCGAGGCAGCTGTTGCGTTCTCGCTGGCCGCCGACGGATCGGTCCGTTGGGTGACCGTTGGCTTGCGGTGCCAGGAGGACGGAGCTGTAGGTTCCTATGTCGACTGGAAGATCGACTACTGGCCCACCGACCATCTGCTGAGCATGGCCTAAGCCCTCTCGACTGCAGCCGTGTTCAGCGGTGACGGTTCGTAGAAGGTGCCGTCGCGGAGCATGGCGAACAGGACGTCGGCTCGGCGGCGGGCGAGGCAGAGCAGGGCCTGGGTGTGGTGTTTGCCCTGGGCGATCTTTTTGTCGTAGTAGGTCCGCGAGGCGGGGTCGGCTAGGGCGGCGAACGCGGAGAGGAAGAAGGCCCGTTTGAGCTGCTTGTTGCCGCGCCGGGAGGGTTGTTCGCCACGGATCGATGACCCGGAACTGCGGGTCGCGGGGGCAAGCCCGGCGTAGGCGGCGAGGTGGGCGGCGGAGGGGAAGCAGCTGCAGTCGCCGACGTCGATGAGGATCCTGGCGCCGGTCCTGACGCCGATCCCCGGCATGGACGTCAGGACCTTCGAAAGAGGGTGGTTCTCCAGGAGTTCCTCGATGCGTGTGGCGAGGACCTTGCGCTGATCCAGGACTGCGGTCAGCGAACCGGCAAGGCTTGGGACGATGAGCGCGGCCGCGTCCGTGCCGGGGACGACGACGGTCTGCTCGTCCAGGGCGGTGAAGATGTCCTCGACCAGCCGCTCGGCCATCCGCGGGGCTTTGGGGCGTATCAGCGTGACGAGCCGTCGTCTGCCGGCCTTGCGGATCTGTGCCGGGGATCCGAACCGTGCGAGCAACTGCAGGACGGCCGGGTGCTGGATGCGCGGGCCCAGCACGCGCTCCAGGTGCGGGTGGATCTGGGTGAGCAGGCCGCGCAGGCGGTTGCTGACGCGGGTGGCCTCGCCGGCCAGGTCGTCGTCGAAGCCGACGATCATCTCCAGTTCGGCGATGGTCTCGTCTTCGAGCTCGACCGAGCGGAGTGTGTGCGGCATGACGCGGGCCGCGTCCGCGATGACGAACGCGTCGCGGGCGTCGGTCTTGGCCTCGCCCGGGTAGAGGTCGGCGATCCGTCGCATCGTCAGTCCGGGCAGGTAAGCGACTGGGCAGCCCATGTCCCGTGCCACCGCCAGTGGCAGGGCGCCGATGGAGGCGGGCTGGTCGACCACCACGAGCACGGTGCCGTGCTTGGCCTGCAGTTTGCCGAAGACCTCGCGGAGCTTGGGCTCGCTGTTGGGCAGCCGCCTGTCGAACGCCTTCTTCCCGGCCGGGGTGACGGCGGTGGCGTGGTGTTCGCCCTTGCCGACGTCCAGGCCGAGGAACGCGCCAATGTCACTGGTGTCGATCACGCTCGTCCTCCGGTCGTCCTCACCCGGCCGTCCTACGGCACCGATCGCCACATCCACATTACGAAGAGCCTCCCGACCTGCGGACGAGCCGGTGGTCATGCCCCTAATCAGCGGTCTGTCGATGCCTCCGGGCCGGTGACACCACCCCCCAGGCCATGCGTTCAACAGGGGGAGACAGTCATGCCGGACCCGGAGGCCGGGCGCCCCGTTGCGGGGCCACCAAGAAGGTAATGGGGACATTGCCGGAGGTTGAAGCCGCACCGCACCGCCGGGCGTCCTTCTGGCGGATCCGTGCGGGGCAGCATCGTGCAGGGGATGTGGCTCTGGCCCTGGATGCACGGGCATACCGGCCGCCAGGTGAGCGGCAAGCGGTCACTTCTGGTCGGCGCGCTGCCCGGTGAACTGCCAGGGAGTGGTGCGGATGGCCGCTTCAGCGATCGGACCGTGCCCGGCGGGCGGGACCGCCAGGACGGTACTGGTCAAGGTGGTGGAGGTGTAGGAGGCCCAGCGGATCCCGGTGGTGCCGATCCAGCCGCTTTCGCTGAACTCCTCCCAGGTACCGGGGTCATGGACGTGCTGCCGGGTGTCGGCGCTCTGGCAGAAGAGCAGCGCCCCGCCGCCGGTGGTGCGCAGCACCGGTGCGTGGTCGAGTCCGGGGTGGACGGCCTCGCTGTCGGTCAGGGATCCGCTGTAGGTTACCGGATCGGCCTGGCTGAGGGAGTCGAGCGTGCTGGTGCGCCACTGAGTGATGGCGCTGTCCCAGCCCGTGAGGTCCGCCGGGGAGGTGGCGCCGATGTAGGTGACGAGCTGGCCGCAGACCGCGCGCGGGTCGGCGGCCAGTGCCCCAGCGGGGTCGCCGGCGTGGACGGTGGCCAGAGTCGTCGTGCGGTTGCGGTCCAAGACCAGGGAGTTGAGGGCACTGGGGCCGGTGGCGTCGCTCTCGAAAGCCATGAGCCAGGAGCCGGTGGGCCGGGCGCGGTGGAACAGGCGGATGCGCGTGTTCTTCTCGACGTCGCCGGGCTTGCCCCCGATGACCCACTCGGCGACCTGGTTGACCGTCAGGAACCAGTCCCCGCTCGCGGTGTGGGGGATGAGGTCGATGGTCAGCGCGGGGTCGACGGTGGGGAAGGGGGGCGGGGTGGGCCAGCCGTAGTGGCGGGCGCGGGTGATCTCGTCCAGGCGCTGGTCGAAGGGGGCGGCCTCCAGCAGGCCTCGCCAGTACGCCGGATCGGTAGAAGTACTGTCGGCGCGCTGGTCCCACAGCCGGAAGGCGGCGGTGGCCTGCGCAAGCGTCAGCACACCTCGCGCTGCGTCCGGCGGCGCGCTCTTGCGGGCCGCGGTCGCGGTGCAACCGCAGGTGAGCAGGGTGGCGGTCAGCAGGGCGGCGAGGCGGATGCCGCGCATGGCGGAACTCCTTCGAATGAGGGCCAGGGGGAGGGTGACGCTGGGTACGCCGGTGGCACAGCGACCGGCGTACCTCCGGCCGCGTGAGGGTGCGTTCCTTGCGCCACGCGGCGGGCGTGGGTTTGTGGTGTGCGGGCCTGAGGCTTCAACCAGTGGTGCTGGTGGGGCGGGTGATGGCGACGATCGGCTGGCCGGTGACGATCGGGTCGTACTTGACGCCGTCGCCGGGTTTGGGCGCGTTGATCATCTGCGTGGGTGAGACCGCGATCGCGACGTGGACCACGCTTTTGGGTCCGGCGCCGTAGAAGACGAGGTCGCCGGGCAGGATCGCCGCTCCAGCAGGGAGCGCCGGCCCGGCGTCGTACTGCTGCTGCGCGGTGCGCGGGAGGTGGACGCCGGCCGCGTTGTAGGCGGATTGGACTAGGCCGGAGCAGTCCCAGGCCACGCCGGGGGTCTGGCCGCCCCACAGGTAGGGCACACCGAGCTGGCTGCGGGCGTAGGCGATCGCGGTGGCGGCGGCCTGGGTCGGCGGGAGCGTGTCGGCTGGCGCAGCGGCGTAGGTGCTGGCTAGGGACAGCACGCGGGAGGTGTAGCTCTGGTCGTGGTTGTAGGCGAACACGGCCGCGTGCAGGTCGCCGCGGCGTGCGCCGTTGGCGCACAGAAGGCGGGCGGCGGCGTAGACGGCGTCGGGGGCGTCCCAGGGGGTTGGCGGCGTGGTTCCGCCGGGCGGCACCGGTAGCGCGTAGTCCTGGAACGTCGCGGGCAGGAATTGCATTGGCCCGACGGCTCCCGCTGTGGAGACCTGCTGCTTGGCGCGGCCGTGGTCGGACTCGACTTTGCCGATCGCGGCCAGCACGCTCCAGGGCAGTCCCGGGCAGGTGGCGGCTGCTTGCTGGTACAGGGTGAGCATCGCGGCCGGGATGTCGGTGACTGCCTGGGCGCTGGGGGTGGCGAAGGAGCCGAGGAGTCCGCCGGTGAGGATGCTCAGCACCCCTGCGACGACGGCAGTGAAGCACATCAGGCTGCCGAGGCAGCCGGCCCCGACCCCGGCGCCGATCTTGGCGGCGGACTCCATGGCGACTCCGTCCGTGGTCTATGCGGGTGGCAGCGGCGGCGGAGCGGGGACGTAGAGGGGGTCACGGTCCGCGCCGGGGAGTCCCCGCGCCCTGGTGTCCTGATCGGGTGGTGGCGCGGGGTCCGGACGGTGCGAGGTCGGCCAGGCGGTGGGGAGTTCGTGCAGCCGGACCCGGCCGCAGGGGGCGGCGATCGGCAGCCATGCGGGTCGGGCGGGGTCGTGGTCACCCCCGGGTGTGGAGACCAGGTCGCGGGCGGTGGTGGCGACGGCGACCTGGCCCAGCGCGGGGTGGGCGGCCAGGCGTTCGCGCAGGGACTGCTCGCGGCGCTGGCTGTGGACGGTGAACAGCACCAGTGGCCGGGCCCGGGTCGCGTGGGCGGCCTCGGCGTAGTCGTCGAGTTTGGCGGCGACACGGGTGGCCGCGTAGCTGCCGGTGTCGTACTCCAGGAAGAACGCGACGCTCTGTCCGTCGGGGCCTTGCCAGTGGCCGTAGGCGTCGGGGCGGGCCAGGTCGCCCCACTGGTGCTCGCAGCGCTTCTCCGACCACCAGAGAGTCAATGCACCGTCCCCGGGGTGGGTGCGGGTGTGGGCGGCGAGGCGGGTGAAGAAGTCGCCGACGCCGCGGTTGTGCGCCAGGAACGGCGAGTACGAGGTGCGGGTCGCCAGCTCCGGGCTCCAGCCGAGGGCGGTGGGGGTGGTGGCGTAGCGGGCGGCGAGCAGGGCTGCGCCGCGTGGTCCCAGGACGTGGTGGGCGGGGTGGGAGCCGGTGGCGCGGTGGGGGTGGAAGGCGTCGATGAGTCCGAGTTCGCGCAGCGCGGTGAGGCGGCGGTTGGTGGAGCGTTGGCCGGTGTAGGCGAGGGCGGTGATCTGCGGGGTGGTCAGGACGGTGTGCTCCAGCAGCATGTGCAGCAGCCACAGGTCGCGCTCGGTGAGTCGGGGCAGCAGCGCGGTCAGCGAGGGGCTTCGGTTGCCGCGGGCGGAGCCGGTGGCGTGGGCCGGTTCCTTGGGCGGGTGGGTGCGGCGTGGGCGCGGCATGGCGGTGCTCACTTCCGGTCGGCATCGAAGTCGGGGCTCGGGGCGGGGTTAGAGGTGGGGCCGAAGGCTGCGCGACTGGAGGTGCGGATCGCGGTGGCTCGTCCGGGAATTCGGGCAGGCAGGGCCGAGGTGCGCAGGGTGAAGGCGGGGGCGTCGGCGCTGGCGGCGACCAGGCGGGCGGCGGCCTGGTAGGCGCCGAGGTGGGAGAGGTCGTGCGCGGTCAGGTGGGGGCTCATGTGGCGTTCCAGGTCGCGGGCGTCCTCGGGGGAGGCGTTGAAGACGATCTTTGAGCGGGCGTTGGCGGAGATAGCTTCGCGCAGGTCGTGGGGCAGTTGCGCGAGGTGCTGGTGCGCGAGCACCAGGGACAGGCGGTAGCCGCGGGCCTCGGCGAGCATGTCCTCCAGGGGATAGGGGAGGGTGAGGAAGTTGTGGCACTCGTCGAGGTAGAGGGCGCAGTCGCGGCGGGTGTGCTCGCCCGAGCCGGCGCGGCGGGCGGCGGCCTGCCAGGTCTTGGCGACGACGAACGAGCCCAGCAGCCGCGCGGTCTCCTCCCCGAGCACGCCTTTGGGCAGGCGGACCAGGGCGATGCCGCCGTCCAGCACGTCGGCGAGGTCGAAACTCGATGAGCCCTTGGCGATCGTGTTCTGGACGAAGGGGCGCAGCAGGAACGCGCGGAGTTTGTTCATCAGCGGCCCGGTGGCCGCCGCCCGGGAGGGTTCGGAGAGTTGTTCGTACCAGTGCCAGAAGCCGCGCAGTACCGGATCCTGGATGCCTTTGGTGACGCGGCGGCGGTAGGGGGCGTTGGTGAGTAGCGGGGGGATGTCGGCGAGGGTGACGGTGCCCGCGGTGGTGGCGCTGGTCATCAACGTGAGGCAGGCGGCGCGCATGACGTCGTCGGTCCGCGGTCCCCAGAAGGCGGTGAAGATGCGGCGGAAGATGCCCACCAGGTTGTCGACGACCACGTCCGCGTCGTGGCCTTCCAGGACGTTCAGGCGCGGCGGCAGGCCGTGGTCGTCGGGGTCGATGAGCACGGTGCGCCCCAGCGCTGATTCGGGCAGGCGCGCGAGGAGGTCCAGGATCAGGTCGCCCTTGGGGTCGATGACCAGGGCCCCGCGCCCGGCCTCGGCGTCGGCGAGGACCATGCCGGCCATCAGGGTGGATTTGCCGGAGCCGGTGGCGCCCACGATGTGCAGGTGGTGGCGTCCGTCGGCCACCGACAGGCCGATGCGGCGCTCGGGCCCGGTGTCGGCGGCGCCAAGTGGTTTCGCCGTGGGCCCGGGCGCGGCGATGGCGGTGGTCGGCTGGACGGAGCGGGCACCGGCGCGCTGCACGCCGGGGGCGGCCGGGTCCAAGGGGAGGTGGGCGATGGCGGCGAGTTCGGCCACGCACAGCAGGTCGCCGCGCCGGGGGAAGTGGCGTTCGGTCAGGACGCGGGCGGGTGCGCGCAGGCGGTGGCGGATGTAGAAGTTGCGGCCGGAGTACACCGCGAACGCCGAGGCGACCGCGTGGGCACGGCCCCGGGCCCGGGCCCGCGCCGCCTCGACGGTACGGGGTGCGGGGTCGGTGGCGGTTGGCTGGATGGGGATGGTGACGTGGTAGCGCAGGGCCGTCTCCCACTGTGGCCCCGCCGCTTTGGCCAGGGCGGCGCGCAGTTCGGCTCCCTGTTCGGGGTCGCGCTGGGCGGGAAGGGTACGTGAGGGCTGGTGGGTGAGCAGGTCGAACACCGCTCTCGCGCGAGTGGGGCTCCCGGTGCCGGTCCGCAGCCGTCGCAGGTAGTGCTTGGCGCGGCGCAGCCGCCTGCCGGTGGCGGGGCGGGCCAGGACCTGCACGGTGATCTCCTCGCCGGGCAGCAGCGCGAGTCCCGCGCCGAGCAGGGCGCGCAGCGGGTCGGTGTCGTGGTCGCTCTTCAGCGGCAGCGCTTCAGGGCGTGCGAGCCGCAGGGTCCCGCCGGTGGAGTGGGCGCGGTCTTTGCGAAGGGTGACGGGGCGGTGTTCGGTGCGCGCGTGGGCGCCGGGCCAGGCGGCCTCGACAGCGCGGCGCAGCAGGATCTGCGGGACGGCCGCTGGTGCCCACAGGCGGACGCTCAGTCCGGCATCGGTGAAGCGGTACTCGAATGCGAGGTGCGGCTGGCCTTCCAACAGGCGCCGGTACCAGGGGCGGAGCAGCCCGATCAGGTGAGCCCACAGGGCCTGGGCGGCGGCCGGGTCGACGGTGGGCGGGACCAGGATGGTGGTGCAGGTCCCGTCAGCGGTCAGGCGGCGCTGGCGGGAGCGGTGCAGTGCGAGACGACCCGCTAGCGCACCGGCCGCCGTGAAGGCCACGGTCGGTGCGAGCCACCAGCCGTCAGCGACCGCGAAGTGGCCGATCACGGCGGGCAGGCGGGTCAGTGGCGCGTGGGGGTTCAGCAGGAAGCGGCCGACGATGCCGCCGTCCCCGCTCACAAGACACCCCACTCGCCACTGCCCGCGTCGGCATCCGTATCCGGGTTGTCGGGCGCGGGAGCCTGGATCCCCGTCACGCAAAGATCGTGTTCGACTGCGGAGGCGACGCTCACGAACGCCGCCCTGCGCCCGGGACCTGCGGAAAGGAGGGCCTCTCCGCGCTGCGCGGTCTGCAGGTAGGCCGCCTCGCCGGCGGAGAGGTGGAAGGCGTCGGCGACGGCGTCGATGGCCTGCGGGGCCTGGCGCATGAGGATCTGGGTGGCGGCGTTCGCCACGACGGCCTTGCCGAGGTCCGTGCTGAGCAGGTCTGGGGTGTCCTGGGTGACCACCGCGAGTCCGGCCTGGTGCTTGCGGGCGGCCTTGGCCATGCGGTGCAGGAATTTCGCGCCCTCGACCTCGCGCATCAGCAACCAGGCTTCGTCGATCACGACCAGGCGGCGGCGCGGCTGCTGCCGGTTGGTGACGGTGCGCCAGATCCGGTCCAGGGCGATGAGGGTTCCGCCGGCGGCCAGTTCGTCGGGCAGGTCCCGCAGCGAGTACACCGTCAGGTGCCCACCTGGGACGGTCGTGGTGGGGGCGTCGAAGAGCTGGCGGTGGGTGCCGGTGGTGAACGGCGCGAGCCGGTCCGCCAGCAGCACTGCCTCGGGCGCCTCCAGTGCGACGAGGGCGGACTGCAGGTCGGCGAGCAGGGGGACGGGGCGGGTGTGGCTGCGCGGGTCGCAGGTGATGCCCGCGTGCCGGTAGGCGGCGAGGATCGCCTTGTCCAGCAGCGCCTTCTCGCCCGGCGTGAACGGGGTCTGGAGGAGCACGGCCAGGAAGGTGTGGGTGAACAGGGCGCGGCGGGTCAGTTCGTCGGCGCCACCCTCGGGGTCCAGGTCCAGCGGGTTGAGCCGGACCCCGGGGGCGCCGAGGCGGATCAGGGTGCCGCCAACGGCTTCGGCCAGGCGGGTGTACTCGTCCTCGGGGTCGATCACGTGGATCTCCACGCCCTGGTAGAGGGAGCGCAGCACGTCGAGCTTCGTCAGGTAGGACTTGCCGGCCCCGGAGCGCGCCAGGGTGACCGAGTTGTGGTTGTCTTGGCGCCAGCGGTCCCAGAACAGCAGTCCCGAGGCGGCGGCGTTCACCCCGTAGAGCACCCCCTCTACCGCGCCCGCCGTGTCCCCGCTGGAGGGCAGGTCGGGGCTGGCGAAGGGGAACGCGGCAGCCAGGGCGGCGGTATCCACGGTGCGCTGGTGGGCGAGTTGGTCGACGCCGAACGGCAGGCAGCTGGTCCAGCCCTGCAGCGCGCGCCAGGTCGCGGGTTGGACCCGCAGCAGCATCGACTCCGCCAGCGCGCGCACCGCCGAGACTTCATCAGCCAGTTCACTTCGCGAAGGGGCGTAGACGGTCAGGTACAGGCCGGTGCGGAACAGCTTCCCCTCGCCTCGCGCGACTCTCCAGGCGAGTTCGGCGGCGTCGGCGGCGGCTGCTTCGGTCTCCGGGTCCTCCAGCTTGCCGTGCTGGTGGGCGCTGCGGCAGGTCGATTCGAGTCGGGCGCGTTGCTTGCGCAGCCGGTCCGAGGCCACGACCGCGGGCACGGGCTCGATGTGCAGGGAGACGTCGAGGCGTCCGGGGTAGGACAGCAGCGGGTCCAGCCAGCTGGGGCCGACTTCGGCCGGGTAGCCGGTGACGATCAGGGTGGCGGCGAGCAGATCGCCGACCGCGACGCACCGGGACTCGACCTGCACACTGTCGGGCCCAAGTCCCAGCGTGGACGAGCCGGGCAGCTCCGGGTTGACCGCACGGGTGAGGCGGGCGGCGAGGTGCGTGAGGGTGCTCATGGACGGCCTCCGAGCCGGTGGGTGACGGGAACCTCGGGGCGGGCCGGGTCCGGGTGCGGCGGACCGGTGGGATCGCAAGCGGCCACGAGCACCGCAAACGCGGCGCTCGGATCCAGCAGCGCGGTGTCGACCTCGCACAGGGCCAGCAGCGAGGCGGTCTCGGCCGCGCGGCGCTGCGCGCGCTGGGCGCCGGCCCGGTCCGAGCCGGGCTCGCGGTGCACCAGCAGGACCTGCCGCGCCAAGAGGTCGCGGCCCTGGCCGAGCTCGGCCAGGAAGTCGGCGTGCGCGTGGGCGGCGTCCTCCAGCAGCGGATGCGGCAGCCCCGGCGCTTCCTCGCGCAGCACCGCCACCATCGGGGCGAGATCCAATCGGTGCGTGCGGACCAGGACCTGCACGGGCGCGGTGAGCGCGTTCAACCACCTCCCGAAGCCGCCGTTCAGCATCCGCTGCTCACCGGCGGTCCGCAGGGCGAAGTTGACGGTTCCGGCGGTGCTGATGACAGCGCAGCCCGCCTCGCCGAGGTCAACGGTGCCGTCCGCACCGATGGCGCGGGCGGGCAGCGGCAGCGCGGCGAGGCCCTGGTCAGCGAGGAGCGCCAACGCCGGGCTGTCCTCGTGGTCGCCGATGCCGGTGGGGATGAGCCGGTCGGGGGCGCGGCGGTGCCGCCAGGCCGCGAGGAGCCAGCGGTCCAGGGACAGGCCGTCGCGGCGGGTCAGCACCACTGCTAGCGCCGTAGCGAGGACGGGTGCCGCGGCGACGGCGAAGACGAGGGGGCGGATATAGAGGTGGGTGGCTTGCCAGGCGAGCCACAGCGCGGCGGTGACGGCGGCGAGTTGCACGACCTGGCGGATGGTCAGGTTGGCCACGACGCGGTCCTCGTGGTCCACAGCCGGGATCTTGACCAGCTCGTGCCAGTCGTTCTCGGATTCTCTACGGCTCAACTTCAGGGTCTCCTTCCACGACGCCCGCGCGGCGGGTCGTCGTCCAGCGGCGGGCGAAGAGGTGCGGGTCGGGGCAGTGGCGGCGGCAGCTCGGCGCGGGCCGGCCGCAATGGCGGCGGCACGGTGGGTACCGGTCGCCCGCCGGTCGGCGCGGGCCGCGGCGGCGTGCCGCCCGGGCGTGGGGCGGGCCCCTGCGGGCCCGATGGGGGCGGCGCCGTCTCGTTGCCGCCACGGCTGCCGGGCAGTTGGGGCCGGACCGGCGGCCCCGAAGGGACGCGGTTGCCCGCGCCCCGGCGACGCGGCGGACCCCAGGTGTACTGCGGAGCGGCCGGACCAGGGCCGGCAGGCCGGGGGCCAGGGCCGGGCGGCGGCGTTCCAGGCCCCGGGCTCCCGGGCGCGGGGCCGTTGCCAGGGGCGGCGCCTGGGCCCTGGCCGCGTCCGGTGGGGGTGCCCCACTGGTAGTGCGGGGTCCCGGGACCGCTGCCGGGTTGGCCCGGTTGTCCGGGGCGGGGGCCTCCGGGGGGACGGTTGCCCGGACCGGGTCGGCCGCCGGGGGCGCCGGGGCGTCCGGGTGGGCGGCGTCCGGCGCCCATCGCGAACCTGCCCATGCCTGCGCGCATGCCAGCGCGACCGGCGAGCTGCGCGCCGAGAGCATAGGGGCCGAACGGAAGGCCGATCGCGCCTAGCGCCACCTTCTTCAGCAGGTGCATCCCGCCGCCGCCCGCGTTGCCCATGGTGCGGTGCACGGGCTGGGTGACGAGTGTCCTGATCCAGCCGGGGATCTTGATGAGGAGGTAGAAGGTGCAGCACAGCAGCATCAGGTTGATCATGCTGGTGAAGGTCGGGACGCCGAACATGTTGTAGTTCGAGGGGTCCAGGACGACTTTGACGCAGACCAGGAACACGATCGACTGGATGATCTGGGTCGTCAGCACGCCGGTGAACGCGCGCCACCACATTCGCGCGGCGCCCTCGGTGGCCGGGAAGCCGTGGCAGGCCAGCATCAGCGGGGCGGCGACCACCAGCACGATCACCACGGCGGTGCGCACCAGCAGGGTGACCAGGAGCACTACCCCGGTGCCCAGGACCGCTCCGAGGAAGACCAGCAGGTACAGCGGGGCGGTGTCGGGGTTGCTGTTGGTCATCAGCCCGACCATGGTCCCGGCCAGGTCCTGGGCGGTGATCCCGTCGCCGAAGATCGCCACGGAGACGGCGTTGGTCAGCGTGATGGCCTGCCGGCACACGAACAGCGACAGGTTCGCCGCGAACATCCCCAGTGCCAGACGCGGGACCAGGTCGCGCGCCGCCCAGCGCTGCTGCACCGTGCCGTGCGACATCGCCAGGATCCCCGCGGCCAGGACGAACAGCCCGTACAGCGAGCAGGCCAGGATCCGCAGGGAGTCCCACAGGTGCGCCACCCGCGGCTGCGCGGTCACCTCCGGGGTGGTCAGCAGGAAGTGCGCCAGCATGTTCATCAGCGGCACGACCAGCGGCTGCAGCAGCGAGGCGAGCAGGGAGGTCATCGCTGCTTTGACCTGCCCGGGGATGTCGAAGATCCCGGTGGCATTCGGGTCCGGCGGGTTCGCCGGCGGCATCAGGCCGCCATTCGGCGGCGTAGCGGGCCTGGGCCCCGGGGCAGGTGGCTTGTAGTGCGGGTCCGGTGCCGGCCCTGGCGACGGCGAGGGCGCTGCGGGTGCTCCTGTGCCCGGTGCCGGTGCCGGTGCCGGTGCCGGTGCCGGTGCAGGGGTTGGGCCGGTGCCCGCGCTCGGCGCGAGCCCGGCTGCCGGTGCGGGCTGAGGCGAGGGATCGGCCAGCGCGGTTCCGGTGCCCGCGCCGCAGCCGAGCACGGCGAGCAGCAGCAGGCCTGCTGCAGCAACCCGGTGACGGGGGGTCATGCGCCGACCAGCTTCTTCAGGACCCCGACGATGACCGGTGCGAGGAGCGCGAGCATGTAGCCGGTGCAGGCGCTCTTCAGCGCGCCCTTGGCCTTCTCCACCTCGCCCGGCTCACCACTGGCCATCAGGTAGCGCAGTCCGCCGATGGTCAGGAACATCGTCGCGATCCCGGCGAGCAGGCCGACGATCCAGTTGGTGATGTTCGTGATCGTCTGGTCGATCGACGCGACCGCCAGCAATGGCGCGTGGGCCGCTGCCGCGTGCGCACTGGTACGGGAGAGCGGCCAGCAGCCGAGGATGATGACGGCGATCAGGAGCGGGCGGGGCGGTCGGCGCGGGCGCGGGGCGGGGGCTGCGGGCATGGCAGGTCGACTCCTTTACTGGCAGGGCCCGGGGTCATTGCCTGGCGGTGCCGGGGAGAGGGCTCTGGGCGGGAGAGAGGCGGGGGTGATACCTGCCGGGTCGGCGCTGCCGAGGGGGTCCATCGGGCCGTCACCTCCCCTCACGGGATCGGGTGCGGCATTTCAGCGGTGTCAGCGTCTGCGGCGGTCCCAGGGCTGCGCCGACTCCGGCAGTGATGATCGGGAAGCGTCCCTCACACCCTTACCAAACCGGGGTGTTCGAGCGTCCTAACGCGATTCGCGAGCAAGTCGCGGGTAAGTCATACGAACGGCAGCGGGTCCAGGCGGCCCGCCCGCACCGCCTCGGCGATCTTCTTCTCGCCCCGGCGGCGACGCATGCCCAGGGTTTCCGGGCTCGTCCCGGCTTCGCGGGCGAGCCGGCCGATCGGGACGCCCTTCAGCCGGGTGCTGACGATCAGTTCGGCCAGTTCGGCGTCGATCACCCGCTGTTCGACCGCCCTGCGCAGCAGCAGGTGCACGTCCAGGTCCATCCACCACGGGCGCAGGTCTGCCGCCGGCTCCTGTGGGGTCTCGGGCCGGTCCGCGAGCTCGGCGCGGCGGGTGGCGTGGCGCTGCTGGAGCTCCTGGTGGCGGCGGGCGGCCCGGTCGGCGTTCCAGCACAGGCTCGCGGGGATCCGGCCCGGCTCGGTGATCTCGTCGACGCGGGTGCGCAGGTCGGTCAGGGCCTCCCAGAATCCGGCCAGGACGATCTGCTGGACATCGTCCTGCTCCAGCGCGGGGGCCTGGCGGCGCAGGCGTGCTGCGGTGCGCCACAGCCCGGACAGCGCCATCGAACAGCAGGCGATGCGCCACTCCTCGCCGGCCGTGCCGTCCTGGCCGGTCAGCTTCAGCAGGCGGACCCAGATCTGGCCGCGGGCCTGGTGGCCGACCGAGGGGTGCAGCAGCAGCGCCCGCAGCGAGATCAGGTCCAGCGGGTGGGGCGGCAGGCCCTCATCGAGGTCGCCGACGAACAGGGTGAGCGGGTGGTCGCGCTCGACCAGGAGGTGCATCTGCTCCTCCAGGACGTGCAGCGGCTCCAGAGCGGTAGTGGTGGTGTTGGCGCTCAAGGCGTGGTTCCTCTCGACCGGCGGGGCGACGGCTTGGTGCCGCCGGGGTCGAGTCCGCCAGGACGGGTGGGGCGATCTTGGTTCGGCGAAGGTGCCGCGGTGGGGCACGCCTGGGGCAGTCATGGGGCGCCGCAGGGCCCAAGCCCTGTGGACGACTGACCCATCGCTGCCCCAATCCGGCGCTGACCAGCAGCAATGCGGTGGTGCGCGTGGAGGCGGCCGTCCGCCGCGAGGCGGGGAGAAGATTCTCGAAATTCTTCAGCGTGACCCCTTGCCCAGTCCCCGCTGCCCCTGAAATGGGCTGGCGTGACGCATGGTCACTGATATGACTTATCGCGCACTTTGGCCGATTGGGCGTTAGGGCGGGCCTTCACCCCGGTTTGTAAGGGTGCAAGAGGACCTCGTCAGCGTCCCTCGCGGCGGCCACCGGGCCGACGCCCATGAACCGCACCCACACCATCCGCACCTCCAGCCGCAACCAGTCCCAGGCCCGGCCCCAGGACCTCGGCGTGCCGCTGTCCGTCTGGCTGACCGACCCGCTGACCGGCTGCTGCCAGGTGTGCCGGGAGCCCGCCTCGGCGGCCTGCGCGCAGCGCCTGCCGCTCGGCCTGGTCCAGCAGATCACCGAGGCGTTCAGCAAGCCCGGCGAGGTGGTCTTCACCCCGGACGCGGGCAACGCCAGCGCGTTGATCGCACCGGCAAGGTGCGGACGCAAGGTCTACGGCCTGGTCCGCGGCAGCGACCACGGACGGCGCACCCACCAGAGGTTCACCGACGAAGCAGCCGAGGTCGCCAGCCTCGCGATCATCCGCAACGCCCCCGTCCCCGGCGCCCTGGCCTCGCAGAGCCAGCGCATCGCATCACGCGCCGCACTGGCGATCCTCGCCCCGCACACCCCCACCACCTCTATCGAACTAGCCGCCCTGATCGACTCCTGCGCTCGCGCGCTGCGCCCGGACGGCGTACTCGTGATCGCCGCGCGGCAGGCCGCAGGCCAGGACCTGGCCGGGCACCTGGTCGTCCACGCCCAGGCGGCCGGACTGGTCTACCTGCAGCACATCGTCGCCGTCGAGGCCACCGCCGGCCAGGGACGCCTGATCCCCACGGCGGCCGACGGCTCCGACCACGGCCCGAACTGCGGCGGCCACCCCACTGGTCCCGGGGCCGGACGCCACGCCCTGGTCCACAACGACCTCCTGGTCTTCACCCGCCCGTGAGCCCGCGTCAGTTCACGAATCCTGAAGGAGTCTCCGATGACCACGACCCGACCGGACACCGCTGACCCGGCACCGATCACGTTGGCCTCGCTGCCCACCAGCGTGTGGGTCACCGCCCAGCAGGACTCCCGCACGCAACGCCGCGACCGCTACCTGCCCGACGCGATCGCCCACCCCGGCAAGATGCTGCCTGCCATCGCCCGGCACGCCATCACCACCTACACCCGCCCCGGCGACACCGTCCTGGACCCGATGTGCGGGATCGGCACCAGCCTGGTCGAAGCCGTCCACGCCGGCCGCCACGCGGTGGGAGTGGAACTGGAGCCCAAGTGGGCGTTCCTGGCCCGCGCCAACCTCCAGCACGCCTACCAGCAAGGCGCCCCGGGCGCCGGGCACGCCTACCTCGGCGACGCCCGCCGCGCCGCCCACCTCATCGGTACCGAGCAGCACGGCCTCGCGCAACTCCTGCTCACCTCGCCCCCGTACGGGAACTCCCTGCACGGACAGCTCCACTCCACCCGCGAGACCGGCCGCCGCGGCATCACCAAGTTCCACGACACCTACGGCAACTCACCCGGCAACCTCGCCAGCGCCCCGACCGACGACCTGCTCACCGCGTTCACCGCGATCCTGACCGGCTGCCGCGCGCTGCTCGCGGACGGCGCGACCGTCGCGGTCACCGCCCGGCCCTGGCGCGAGCACGGGGAATTCGTCGACCTCCCGGCCGCCGTCATCGGCGCGGGACGCGCCGCCGGACTCGTGCCCGTCGAGCGCTGCGTGGCGCTGCTCGCCGCCGTCCGCGACGAGGGGCTGGTCGCGCGGCCCTCGTTCTACCAGCTGAAGAACATCCGCGAGGCCCGCGCCGCCGGAGTGCCCATGCACTTGATCGTCCACGAGGACGTGCTGATCTTCCGCAACGAGCTGACCAGCCCGCCCGCCCGTGAACGAGGACCTGCTGCCGGTCCGACGCCTGTGCCCGCTGTGCCGCCGGCGCGCGGTGAGAAGTGGCCCGACGCCGCGACGCGGAGGGCCTGATGGCACTTCGCCGGATGCGCATCGGCTCGCTGTGTACGGGAGTCGGGGCGTTGGAGCTGGCGGCCCTGCGGGTGTTCCCCGGCAGTGAACTGGTCTGGGTCGCCGACAGCGACAAGGACGCCGCCCGGGTCCTTGCCCACAGGTGGACGAACACCCGGAATCTGGGCGATATCACTGCGGTGGACTGGCTGGACGTCCCCGAGGTCGACGCGCTCCTGACCGGCCCGCCCTGTCAACCGTTCAGCCTCGCCGGCAAGAGAAGGGGAACTGATGACCCGCGCCACCTGTGGCCCCACATCGCCGCGGCCGTGGGGGTACTTCGACCGCCACTCCTCGTCCTGGAGGAGGTACCCGGCTTTATCACCCTCGGCCTGCACGACGCCCTCGCCTCGCTTGCCCTCCTGGGCTACCGCAGCGCGTGGGGAGTTGTGGCAGCTGCCCAGGTGGGAGCCCCTCACCTGCGCCGCCGCCTGTTCCTTGGGGCGACACCCGACACCACCCCTGCTGCCCACACCCCGGGCCTCGGCCGGCGAGCAGCGACAGACCCGGCGCAGCCCCTCCCAATTGGCGGGCCGTCGTGGCCGCTCGCTGGCGGCGGAGGTCGGCGAGCTTGCCTGCCCAGGGCGGTTGCTGCCGACCCCGCGTGCCTCCGACGGCACCAAGGGCTCCCCGAACCAGCACTACAGCAACGGACCGAGCCTGGCCTCGGCAGCCGCCTCGGCGGTCAGGCTGCTGCCGACCCCACGCGCCTCGGACAGCGGTACCCCGGGACGCAGGGCCACCCCGGGATTCCGCCCGCCGCTGTCCCAGGTCGTCCTACCCCTCCTACTCCTGCCACCGGGGTGGACTGGGGCGAGTACGCCCCCGCGATCCAACGGTGGGAGCGCGTCCTGGGGCGTGCCGCTCCAGCTCCGGCGGACGAGCACCGAAGGCTCAGGCCCGAGTTCGTCGAGTTCCTGATGTCGCTCCCCGAAGGACATGTGACCTCGGTCGACGGGATCAGCAGGGCCGCCATGCTCCGCCTGCTCGGCGGATCCGTGGTGGTCGAACAAGCGGTCCTGGCCCTGCAGCTGCTCCTGCGCGACCTCGCCGGCCCGTTCACCGACCTGCCCGACACGAGTATCCGGAGGCATTGATGACGGACCACCACCTGCGCATCGGCGCCCTGCACACCGGGGTAGGCGTCCTGGACCTGGCGGTGCGCACTGTGCTGGGCGGCGAGGTGATCTGGCGCGCGGACCCGGACCCCGACGCCGCCAAAGTCACCGCCCACCACCTCCGCGACACCCTCCAGCTTGGAGACCCCGCCCAGGCGGACTGGACCACCGCCCCGCGCGTGGACCTGCTCGCCTGCCGACTCGGCGGCGGCGACAACACCAAGACCGGCAACGGGACCCGCACCCGCGCCTGGCGCGACGCGATCGACGCCCTGGCCGTCCTGGCACCGCGGTACGTCTTCGTCGAGGGGCCGGCCGTGCTGCGGCGCGGCGGCGTGGACCAGGTACTCGCCGATCTCAACGCGCTGGGCTACGCCTGCCGCTGGACCACACTGCGGGCCCGCGATGTCGGTGCGCCGCAGCGCTGCGAGCGGCTCTACCTATTCGGGGAGCACTGCCACCGCGACCGGGCACCCGCTCGCGCCGGCGCCGGTACCCCGGCTGGCCCCGGCGCGAACAGACGGCACCAGGTATCCCCGCCTGATCCGACCTGCCTTGACGGCGGTCTGCCCGCCGCAGGCACGCGCCTGCCCGCAGGCCCGGTCGCGCCGGGTTCCACCCGCATGGAGCGCGAGCAGTCCGCCCTGGTCGCGCCGGTGATCACCGCCCTGCTGCGCGAAAGCGTCCAGGCCGCCAGCCCGGCCGTCTGTGCTGGAGACCCGCCGGTGGACTGGGGGCCGTTCAAGGCCCGGGTCCGGCACTGGGAGCAGATCCTGGGCCGCCCAGCCCCCGCCCCCAGCACCCCCGGACCAGCCGGAACCCCACTCGTCACGACCCGGATCGGGGAGTTCCTGACCGGACTGCCCGACGGCTATCTCGCCCAGGTCCCCGACCTCACGAGACGTCAGGCAGTACGCCTCGCCCTGGCAGGCGGCTGCGTCCACCAAGCCGCCGCCGCCCTGCACTACCTCCTCCACCGCCCCGGCTCCCCGCGCCTCTGAACTACCACCGGGCACCGCCCGGGCATGACACCCGGTCGGCCCTTCGCAGGAAAGGCGCAGCCCCCGATGGGACCCCGTACGCCCAGTGATCCCCTCAGCGTCGAGAACAGCCATGACTTGTCCGCACTGCTGGGCACCGCACCACCCTTGGGCCGCAGGCGACCGCACCGCACCCCAACAACCGCACACCCGCCACCGCCCGCCCCAACCTCCCCGCCCGTGCCACCACCGCGCCCCCTACCCACGGTGCCCCAGGCGCCGGGCCCCGGCAGCGCCATCGAGCCGGACCCTCCGGAATCACACACGGGGACGGTCACGGCGCCGCACCCGGAACAACTGCTGCTCACACCCGAGCAGGCAGGACTGCTGCTCCAGGTCCCCGGCTCGTGGCTGCGCAAGCAGGCCGCCGCCGGGAGGATGTCCAGCGTCCTGCTCGGGCGCCGACTGCTGTTCGCCCGCACCGACTTGGACGCCCTGGTCGACAGCCACCGCCGCCCCGCCACCACCGGGCCGCGCCGCCCGCGCCCGGGCCCCTGACCCGGCGGGGGACAGGCGCACAAGCACCTCGGGGAATGGGGTTCCGCTTCCGCGTGGTCCACGCGTCCATGGACCACGACACCGCCAACGGCGGCGAGGGCCGCGGCGGTCGGCGCCGCTGGCCACCGCCGCGATCCGCAAGGAGTACTGCCATGGCCTGGGTTGAGAAGCACGGACGCACCTGGCGGGTGCGCTACTGGAAACCCGACAACACCGCCGGCTCCATCCCCGGGTTCACCACCGAGGACGACGCCCGCGACCACGCCGCCACCCTCGATGACCACCGCACCCCCGCCACCATTGCACCCCAGTTCCTCGCCCCACACGCCACCCCCGCCGTGGCGCCCGAGCCCGCCCCGGCAGCGGGCCTGACCCTGGCGGAATGGATGACCGGCTGGTGGCACACCATCGACGTCGGCGACAACACCCTGTTCGGCTACCAGGGCCTGGCCCGCAACCACCTGATCCCGCGCTGGGGCACCACCGAACTGACCGCGATCACCTCCGCCGACGTCGCCATCTGGACCCGGCAACTCGCCCAGCGCTACAGCCCCGCCACCGTCACCGCCATCCGC
>NZ_JBGCBY010000045.1:0-46686 GCF_041262165.1 Streptacidiphilus sp. MAP12-16 | reverse complement strand
ACTGCAGGGGGGACCCTGTGGGAGAGTAGGACGCCGCCGAACAACCATTGACAGTAAGCCCCCTGACCACCGGTCAGGGGGCTTAACTGCGTTCCAGCCGCCCCGGGGCGGCGCGGGCCGCGCCCGCTCGCTGTCGCCCGCCTGGGACCCGCACGACCGCGGGAATAGTTGAAGCTTCACCTACGCTCCTATGGGCAGGCGTGAGTGATCACATGCCCCGAGCGATAGGAGAGAGGGTCGTGTCGATGCAGTTCCTGGAAGAGTCCATCGCGGAGAAGTGGCGTCGTGCCGGGCTGTTCTTCGAGGCCAAGGACTTCGCCGAAGCTGCGCGCATCCTGCAGGGCGTGGTTGAGGAGGTGCCCGAGCAGATCGATGCGCGGATGCTGCTCGCGCGTTCGTACTACCACTCGGCTCAGCTCTGGCGGGCCGAGGAGCAGCTGCGCGAGGTCATCGGTCGGGACCCGGTCGAGGACTACGCGTACCTCATGCTGGGGCGGACGCTCCAGCGGCAGGGGCGGGCGGAGGAGGCCAAGCCCTGGCTGAGGATGGCCGCCGCTCTTTCGGGTGAATTCGACGAGCCTGTAGTCAGCGGCGCAACGTCCTGATCAGGGCGTGACCGTCCCTTCAGCCGGTCCGCACCGGGGTCTGCCGTCACGCGCCGAGGCGAGGGCGTCGCTTGTACAGCGCGTCCGCTGTACGCTGTCGACATGTCGAAGCACATCACCATTCGGGTGGACGAGGAGTTCCACGCCCGTCTGGCGGCGCGGGCGGCGGCCGAGGGGACGACGATCACAGCGTTGGTGACCGAGGTCGCCAAGCGCGAGCTCGACGCCGACCGGCAACGGTCCCTGGACGCCGCCGCGGAGTTCAACACCGAAGAGAACTGGGCCTACTTCCAGGAGCGCTTCGGGCGGAAGAGCGCGTGAAGGCTGACGAGGCGTGGGCCTGGAACGTACTGGCCCACCACCTTCCCTCCGATCCGACGGTCTGGGACCCTTCGGGTATCAGTGCTGCCATAGCGCGGCACGCGAGCGACATCGTGCTGGTGGCCGACGAGGAGCCGCGCGACATCTGCTGGCGTGCTGCCGCACTGCTGCACACCCTTGCGGTGTGTCCACCCCTGGACAGTCCCATGAACGAGTTCTACGCCGCGACCCTGACGCGTTCGTACCTGGCGATGGCGGGGATCAAGCAGCTTCCCAACAGCTTCGCGCTGGCCGATCTGGTCGAGCACGCCAAGGAGCGTCGCGCGGACGTCTTCGCCACCGCTGAGGCGCTGCGTCAGCTGACAGACGTGGTCTAGGACGGACCAGGGCCGGACAGCACCCCCCCTAGCGCGGATCGGGGCGGTCGACGCTCCAGTGGCGGACCACCTGGCAGAACCACGCGGTGTCGCTGTCGCGCCTCGCGATGAAGGAGAAGCGGCTGATCGTGCGCTGCCCTCCTTCGTGGTCGCCGTAGAGCAGGTCGATGTTGACGCGGTCGCGCTCCTTCAACTGTTGCAGCAGCGTGGCGTGGTCGGGGTCGGCGGTCTCGCGGATCGCGGAGTGCCAGAAACTGGTGTCGCCCGGTGCGACGTAGAGGTCACGGCCCTGGCGGCGGAACGAGTCGACCGGTGGGTGGACGTTCTCCGCGTACTGGGGGCGTTCGGCGAGGCGCCAGCCGTGGATCACGCCCAGGCCGGGGCCGACGTTGCGGATCGACGCGGCGAGGTAGAGGCAGCCCTCCTGGACGTGCAGATAGCCGGCGCTGCCCGGTAGATGTGCCCAGTGGCCGTCCTGCCAGATGAGCTTCTGGTCGGGCGCCTCGAGCCGGGAGGAGATCAGCAGCGGACGCAGTGAGGCCTGGACCGACCGCTCGGCGGCCCGAGCGGATCGATTGGCCGAGCGTACGGACGAGAAAGTCGCCACAGCGAGGACCAGGGTTCCGGCTGCGGTGGCGAGGCTGGAAATTGTCGCCCAGTCAGCCATGGCCGACCTCCGCCACCGAGGATCGTATGAGGACCATGGTGTGAGCGTAGGGGATGACCCGCCCGCATATGGGCGGGTCATCGTACTGCTGACGATGCGTTATGACACGTCTGCGGTCCGGCGTGTCGCAAGGATCGCGGCGCGGCGTGTCCGCGACGACGCGGGGATCGCGGGAGGATGCGGGATGCTGGGGGTGGCGCGCCCGAATGCGTACTGTTTGGCCCGAACCATTCATGCTGGTTCCTCGTCTCAGCAAACACACAGTCGTACTAGCAAGACAGCCGTACTAGCAAGAAGGTCGGGTGACACCCCCCATGGGCGCACTGTCCCGCAGGAACGTCTTGGCCGGAGGTGCCGTCGCGGCGGCCACGGCCCTGGGAGCGACCGCCTGCGCGGATGCCTCCAGTAAGTCGACCTCAGGCGACAGCCGCACCGGTGGAAGGTCGGGCTCCCAGCACCCCGGTGCGGGCTCGGGCTCCGTCTCGGCAAGCCCCACGACATCCGGGGGCCGGCTCATCGGCGACGGTTCGACGTCGGACACCGGGCCGCAGCCGAATCAGCCTGTCGCGGCGAAGCTGCAGCCGGGTGAGCAGCCGCCGCAGTTCGTGGTGTTCTCCTGGGACGGGGCGGGCGAGGACAGGAAGCAGCTGTTCTCGCACTTCCGGCAGGTCGCCCAGGAGACCAAGGCCACGATGACCTTCTTCCTCTCCGGCATCTACACGCTCCCGGAGAGCAAGAAGCACCTCTACCTGCCGCCGGGCCACAAGCCCGGTGCCTCGGACATCGGCTACCTGGCCGACGACCACATCAAGGCGACTCTGCAGCAGGTCGGCGCGGCCTGGCTGGAGGGCCACGAGATCGGCACGCACTTCAACGGCCACTTCTGCAGTCCCGGTAGCGGCGTCGGCACGTGGACCCCCGCGCAGTGGCGCAGCGAGATCGACCAGGCAGTGAGCTTTGTCACCAACTGGCGAACCAATACCGGCTTCACCGATCTGCCGGCTCTGCCGTTCGACTACCGCAAGGAGCTGATCGGCAGCCGAACGCCGTGCCTGATGGGACGCGACAACCTGCTGCCCACCGCCAGGGCCCTCGGCTGGAAGTACGACGCGAGCTCGCCCGGCGGCAACCAGGTCTGGCCGGGGAGGCGGGGCGGGCTGTGGGAGTTCCCACTGCAGTCGATCCCGTTCCCCGGGCACAGCTTCCAGGTGCTGTCGATGGACTACAACATGCTCGCCAACCAGTCCAACGCCAACATCAACGGGGACCCCGCGCAGCGTCCGCTGTGGCAGCAGCAGTCGTACGGCGCGTACATGGCGGGCTTCGAGCGCGCGTACAGCACCAACCGCGCCCCGTACTTCATCGGCAACCACTTCGAGAGCTGGAACGGCGGGATCTACATGAAGTCCGTCGAGAGGGCGCTGCGTGACATCGCGGCGAAGCCAGGGGTGCGGCTGGTGTCGTTCCGTCAGCTGGTGCAGTGGCTCGAGGCGCAGGATCCGGCAGTGCTGGCGAAGCTCCGCACGCTGGGTGTGGGGAAGAAGCCGGCCGACTGGCGCGAGTACACCGGCGGCGCGGCGAGCGTGCCCGCCGGGACCGCCTCGACGCCCGCGTAGCACGCCATCCGGCCCGGGGCGGGTCCCCGGGCTCCAGAAAATCGGTGCAGGCCCGCTAGGCCGCCTTGAGCGGGCCGCGCTGGCTGACCCTGACGGCGCCCGCGCCGTAGCGGGCGTCGAACGCCCGCTGCGCGCTCGCTGGGTGTTCGCTGACGTCGACCAGCGCGGCGCAGTGCACGCCGTTGCTCGTGCCGACGCTGTTGACCGTGACGCCGTGCCGTCCCCAGTAGCCGCGGTCGGCCAGGATGCGGTTGAGCAGCTGCTGCTGGCGTGCGTACGAGTAGCGGGAGTTCACGAACGACAGGTGGACCGGTCCGGCCACGGCGCGCGCGGCCGAGTCCAGGCGGGTGTCGGGGATCCGGTAGACGACGAGCTGGTTGTTGGGGCTGTCGACCAGGACCGACGAGTAGCTGTTGCCGAAGTGCCGCTGCAGGTAGGGTGCGAGGCGCTGGACGACCGGATCCAGCGCCGCCTGGGCCGGCGGTGCGGACAACCTGGGGCTCGCGGATGGTGCGGGGGAGGCTGGATGCGTGGTCCCGTGCGAGGGGGTCTGGGTTGGCGCGCTGACCTTGCCCACCGGTTGCACCCTGGGCGCGGAGGCACAGGCGCCCGTGGCCGCGAGGAGCAGGAGAGTGAGTGATGCCATGCCCAGAGCCCGGGCTCTCGAACCGGTCGGTCGGCCTTCCACGCTTCCCCCTGTGTTCACCAGTTTTCCGATTCTATGAAGTGACAGTGTGACGAAACTGAGCGTCATCTGGTTCCCTCGCCACTCCCAGGACATGTTCTAACAACCCACTACCCGCCGATCGGCGGGGGGCAGTCACGACCCTGGGGTGACGCTGGGAGCGTGGCCGTCCCGTCATGCTGATTCTGGCCAGGCGAGCGCTCACCCGCGCGAGACCCGGAGTTCCAGAACCCCCGTCGTGTCCGTCACGGAGCCGTAGCAGATGTCTCAAGCCGTAGTAGCGCCGCGTGTGCAGCGCGCCAGTGCCCGAACCGTCGTCTGGTATCTGCGGGCGGTGGGCTGTCTCAACCTCCTCGCGGGCGTCTCGGTCTCGTTCAGGAACCAGGTGCGCCACCACAACACCGGCGACTTCTACACTCCCTACCTGCTCACTGCGGGCTTCACCTCCTGTGCCTTCGCGCTGCTGATGGCCGTGATGATGAACCGTCACAAGCGCGCGGCGTGGATTGCCAACCTGGTGCTGAGCGGCCTGCTCCTGGCCGACCTGGCGGCTGCCCTGGTCAGGCACGCGCACACGCGGGAGCACGCCTTCAACTGGGTCACCATGGCGGTCAACCTGCTTGTCGTGGTAGCTCTGCTGCTCGGCCGCCGCGAGTTCCGAGCCAAGGGCGACGCGGCGAACCCCCGGCTCGCGCTCGGCGTGTTCGCGGGCGGCGGCGCGTTCAGCCTGGTGGCGGGCACGCTCCTGGTGGGTGCGACCAACGTCGAGTCGGGTGCGACCCTTGTCGACCGGGTCCACTACGTGCTTCTGCGCGCCGTCACCCTGGGCTTCGACAGCTCCGAGAACCTGTACGTCGACGTCCCCCGCTGGGTCGACGTCTCCGTCAACGTCCTCAGCGTCGGTGTGATGCTGCTGGTCCTCTACGCGCTGTTCCGCTCGCCCAAGGGCAAGGAGTACCTGTGCTCCGAGGACGAGTCGCGGTTGCGGGCGCTGCTGGAACGGCACGGGGAGCGGGACTCGCTCGGCTACTTCGCCCTGCGCCGCGACAAGTCGGTGATCTTCTCCCCCTCCGGTAAGGCCGCGGTCACCTACCGGGTCCTCGGCGGTGTGTCGCTGGCCTCCGGCGATCCGATCGGCGACATCGAAGCCTGGCCGGGTGCGATCGAGTGCTGGCTGGAGCAGGCTCGGCAGCACGCCTGGGTTCCCGCGGTCACCGGTGCCAGCGAGGACGGCGGCATCGTCTACGCCCGGCACGGGCTGGACGCCCTGGAGCTGGGCGACGAGGCGATCGTCGAGGTCTCCGAGTTCACTCTGGAGGGCCGGGCCATGCGTGGCGTGCGACAAGCTCACAACAAGGTGCGCCGGGCCGGCTACAACGTCATGCTGCGCCGCCACTCCGACATCGGCGACGCCGAGATGGAGACCCTGGTGCGCCGGGCCGACCTGTGGCGCGACGGGCAGACCGAGCGGGGCTTCTCGATGGCGCTCGGCCGCCTCGGCGATCCGGCCGACGGGCAGTGCGTGATGTTGGAGTGCCGGGACGGCGACGGCGAGCTGCGAGCGCTGCTGAGCTTCGTCCCCTGGGGCGAGCAGGGGCTGTCGCTCGACCTGATGCGGCGCGACCGCGAGTCCGACAACGGTCTGCTGGAGTTCATGGTCATCGAACTCCTGCAGGGCGCGGAGCAGCTCGGGATCAAGCGGGTGTCACTGAACTTCGCGGTGTTCCGTGCTGTCTTCGAGCGCGGCTCCAAGCTGGGGGCTGGGCCGTTCCTGCGCGCGTGGCGCTCGGTGCTGATGTTCTTCTCGCGCTGGTGGCAGATCGAATCGCTGTACCGGGCCAACGCCAAGTACCGGCCCAACTGGGAGCCCCGCTACCTGCTGTTCGAGCGCAGCCGGGACCTGCCCAGGATCGCTCTGGTCAACGCCTGCGCCGAGGGCTTCATCGCCGCACCGCGGCTGCCCTCGCTGTTCGGCCGACGCCGTCGCGGCGCGGCGGTGCCGGCGCAGACTCCGGAGCTGCAGCGCGTGGCCTGAGACCGACCGGCACATGGGGGCGGCGTGGCTTGGCGGAGCCTTTGTGAGGCTCGGCCTGCCCGGCCTTCAGCCCGAGGCTGAGGCGAGCGGTAGGGCGGCCCGGACGACGTAGCCCCCGTCCGGGGTCGGACTGGACTCCAGCGTGCCGCCGAGCTGCTGGGCGCGCTCGCGGAGGCCGACCAGGCCGTGGCCGCCGCTGGGGAGCAGCAGGGCCTCTGCCCCCGGCGCGGCCGGGCCGTTGCGGACCTCGACGTGCAGCTGCCCGCTGCGGGCTCGGAGCCGGACGGTCACCGAGGAGCCCGGCGCGTGCTTGCGGATGTTGGTCAGAGCCTCCTGCACCGTCCGGTACGCCGCCCGCTCCACCGGTTCGGGCCAGCGTGGGCCCGCGGCGAGGTCGGAGCCGAGGTCGATGCCGAGGTCCGCACCGAGATCGGCGTCCAGGGCCGCCGCCAGGCCGCTCGCGGCCACCAGCCGGGGCAGATCCGCCAGCGTCGGCTGGGGCGAGAGCTCCCGCCCGTCGCCGCCGGCGGCACGCAGCACCCCGACCATCTGCCGCAGCTCCTCCAGGGTCTTCACCGACAGCTGACGGATCGTCCGGGCGCCCTCAGCGGTGGCCGCCGGGTCGTCCGAGCGGATCTGCAGCGCACCCGCCTGGATGGAGATCAGGCTGACCTGGTGCGAGACCACGTCGTGCATCTCCCTGGCCAGCCTGGCCCGTTCCGTGGAGAGCACACTCTGCGCCAGGAGCCGCTGCTCGCGTTCCTGTCCCCGGGTCAGTTCGTCCAGCCGCACCGCCAGCTCGCGACGGGTCTGCACCAGCAGTCCCAGGGCGACCGGGGCCGCCGCGGTGAGAAGCGAGTACATCGCCGACAGCGCCGTCGTCCGGTCCCAGCCGAGCGGAACGTCGAGGATCGGCCACGGCACGAACTGGGCGACGGCGACGAGCAGCGCGCAACCGGCCACCAGCAGGCGACTGCGGTACATCGTCGCGACGGTGTAGAGGGCCAGCATCGGTGCGAGCCAGATGAAGCTGAGCTGCATGCCCGGCAGGGTGAGCAGCAGGACCGGGATCGGCCAGCGGGTTCGGAACAGCAGCGCGGCGGCGGCCAGCATGGACGTCGACATCTGCGTGGCCGAGTCGAGGTCGTTGGCGAGCAGGGCGTCCGCCATGGCCAGCACCACGGGCGTCAGCGTGGTCAGCCAGGGGTGCAGGTACCAGCGGGGCCTGGGCGTGCCGAGGACGGCCGGGACGGCTGGTAAGGGGGTGGAACCGAGGGTGGAGGTGGAGCGGGACGTGGCGGGCCCGCTCACGCGCGGGGCCCTGGACGGCCGTCGTCGGCGCCGCTGTCGAGCAGGCCCGCCTGGTGGGCGAAGACGGCGGCCTGAACCCGGTTCGACGTTCCCAGCTTCGCGAGGATCGCGCTGATGTGGTCCTTGACGGTGCCGGTGCTGAGGAACAGCCGGGCCGCGATCTCGGCGTTGGACAGGCCCTCGCCGAGCAGGGCAAGGACGTCCAGCTCACGGGTCGTCATACTGCGCAGCCGGTCTGCGGTCTCCCGGTTGGGTCCCGAGTCGAGGTAGCCGGCGATCACGGTGTCCGTGACGGCGGGGGACAGCACGCGACCGCCTGCCGCCAGCACCCGCACCGCGTGCATGAGGTGTTCCGGATCGGTGTCCTTGAGCAGGAACCCGGCGGCACCGCCGCGCAGCGCCGTCCCGATGTACTCGTCGGTGTCGAAGGTCGTGAGCATCGCCACCGCCGGCGGACGACTCAGAGCGTGCAGCGAGCGCAGCACCGTGAGCCCGTCCACGTCCGGCATCCGGATGTCGAGGAGCACCACTTCGGGTGCATGCTCGCCGATGGTCTCCACGGCCTCGCCGCCGGAGCAGGTGGCCACGACCTCGATGTCGGGGGCCGAGCCGACGATCAGGCTCAGACCTGACCGGACGAGTGTCTCGTCGTCGACGATGACCACACGGATCAACGCGGTGACCTCTTCTTCTCGGTGGACCCGGCGCGGAGGCGGGGTGGTGGGACGAGTGGTGGGACGGTGGCGGGGCGGAAGTGGAACCGGGCCGTGCCCCTATGAGGGTACGAGAGGACGTCAACCGAGCCACGCCGGGCTTGCCGTCACGCCGTCCCGGGCTTGCCGAACCCTCCTCGGACGAGAGAGGCTGCTCTTGTCGCGATGCGACCAGATTTCACCAGAAGCCAACAGAACCGAATATTCATCTCGTTCCGGTAGCAGGATCAAGTCAAGGAGCCGTCCATGGCCGTGGAGTCCCCGGAAGGCCGTGCCGCCCGCAGGATCAACCTCGACGCGATCGCGTACGGCGGTGACTACAACCCCGAGCAGTGGCCCGAGGAGGTCTGGGAGGAGGATGTCGCGCTGATGCGCGAGGCCGGGGTCAACCTGGTCAGCCTCGGCATCTTCTCCTGGGCACGCCTTGAGCCGCGCCCGGGCGAGTTCGACTTCGGCTGGCTGGACCGCGTCATCGGCCTGCTGCACGAGGCCGGAATCCGCATCGACCTGGCCACCCCCACCGCCGCTGCGCCCGCCTGGTTCCTGGCCGCCAACCCGCACGTCCGCCCGGTCACAGCGGACGGCACGGTCCTCGGCTACGGCGCCCGTCAGACCTACTGCCCCAGCTCGCCCGAGTACGCCGAGGCCGCCGCCCGGATCACCAGCGAGCTCGCCCGCCGCTATGCGGGCCACCCGGCGGTCGTGCTCTGGCACATCCACAACGAGTACGGCTGCCATGTCTCGCGCTGCTACTGCGAGCAGTCCGTGCTCGCCTTTCGGGAGTGGCTGGCCGAGCGCTACAAGACCGTCGACACCCTCAACTCTGCCTGGGGCTCCGCGTTCTGGGGCCAGCTCTACAGCAGCTTCGACGAGATCGACGCGCCGCGGCTGGCCCCCACCGGGGTGAACCCGGCGCAGGAGCTCGACTTCCGCCGCTTCAGTTCCGACGCGCTGCTGCGCCTCTACACCCGCGAGCGCGACATCGTCCGCGCCCTCGACCCGGACGTCCCCGTCACCACCAACTTCATGGCAGGCCTGTCGGACAACGTCGACCTGTGGCGCTGGGCCCGCGAGGTGGACGTCGTCTCGACCGACCACTACCTGACCGCAGCCGCACCGGACAACCACATCGGCCTGTCCCTGTCCGCCGACCTGACCCGCTCGCTCGCGGGTGGGCAGCCGTGGCTGCTGATGGAGCACTCCACCTCCGCCGTCAACTGGCAGCCCCGCAACGTCGCCAAGCGCCCCGGCGAGATGGCCCGCAACAGCCTGGCCCACTTCGCCCGCGGCGCGGACGGCATCCTCTTCTTCCAGTGGCGCGCCTCGCGCGCCGGCGCGGAGAAGTACCACTCGGCGATGCTGCCCCACGCCGGTACCGACACCCGGCTCTGGCGCGAGGTCACCGCGCTCGGCGCGGACCTCGCCGCACTGCGCGAGGTGCGTGGCAGCATCGTGCCCGCCGAGGTGGCGATCGTCTGGGACTGGGAATCCCGCTGGGGCATGGAGCTCGGCTTCAAGCCGTCCGTGGACCTGGACTTCCGGGAGCGGATCGACGCCTACTACGAGCGGCTCTGGCGGGCCGGGGTGACCGTCGACTTCGTCCACCCCGGCGCGGACCTCGGCGGCTACAAGCTGGTCGTCGCCCCCTCCATGTACGTCGCCCGCACCGCCTGGGCCGAGAGCCTGCGCGCCTACGTGCGCGACGGCGGCACGCTGCTCGCCTCGTACTACACCGGCATCGTCGACGAGAACGACGCCGTGCACCTCGGCGGCTACCCCGGCGCGCTGCGGGACGTCCTGGGCGTGCGGGTGGAGGAGTTCCTGCCACTGCTCAAGGGGCAGCAGACGACCCTGGCAGCCGAGTCCGCTGCCGTCCAGGCCGCCACCGGTTCAGCCACTCGCTGGGCCGAGGACCTGGCGCTCGACGGCGCGGCAGCGGTGCTGCGGCACGAGGACGGCCCGGCGGCGGGCAAGCCGGCCGTCACCCGGCACACGTTCGGCGAGGGCACCGCCTGGTATGTCGCGACGGCGCCCGATCCCGGCACCCTCGACGCGATCCTCCGCGCCGCCTGCGCCGACGCGGGCGTCCAGCCGCCGTCGGGACTGCCCGACGGTGTCGAGCGGGTCCAGCGGCGGGGAGCCGACGGCACCGTCTACGAGGTGGTGATCAACCACACCGGCACCGACTTCGTCCTCTCCGGCACAGGCCGCGACCTGCTGGCCGGAGGCACCCCGGTGGACAGCGAACTCACCGTTCCGGCAGGCGGAGTACGGGTTCTGGCCGTCGGCGGGCTCTGACACACCGCACGGGGCCGCCGGTCGACCGGCGGCCCCGTCCAGGCCCCTCGAACCACCTCACGTCGAACGGGTCACAGCCGGTCGACGGCGGTCACCCGCAGCACCGCGCGGCCCTCCTCGTCGGAGGCGGTGAGGTCGACCTCGGCGCTGATGCCCCAGTCGTGGTCACCGGCCGGGTCGTCGAAGATCTGGCGGACCAGCCAGGCCCCCTGGACCGAGTCCTCGTCGATGAGCAGCATCTTCGGCCCGCGCGCGTTCGGACCCGCACCCAGGTCGTCGTGCTCGTCCCAGTAGGCGTCCATGGCGTCGGCCCAGCGGTCCTTGTCCCAGCCTCCGTCCTCGGCGTCCAGCTCACCCAGGTCGAAGTAGCGCTCCAGCGCCGCCAGTTCGACCCGGCGGAACATCGCGTTGCGGACCAGCACCCGGAACGCGCGGACGTTGGCGGTGACCGGGGTGGTCTTCTCGTCCAGGGCGTCGGCGGTCTCGATCTCGTCGGTGGGGTTGGCCAGTTGCTCCCACTCGTCCAGGAGGCTGGAGTCGACCTGGCGGACCAGCTCGCCCAGCCAGGAGATGAGGTCGCGCAGGTCCTCGGACTTCAGGTCGTCCGGGACGGTGTGCTCCAGCGCCTTGTAGGCGCCGGCCAGGTAGCGCAGCACCAGGCCCTCGGTGCGGGCCAGCTCGTAGAAGCCCACGTAGTCGGTGAAGGTCATCGCGCGCTCGTAGAGGTCGCGGGCGACGCTCTTGGGCCGCAGCGGGTGGTCGCCGATCCATGGGTGGACCCGCCGGTAGACCTCGTAGGCGTGGTTGAGCAGTTCCTCCAGCGGCTTGGGGTAGGTGATCTCCTGCAGCCGCTCCATCCGCTCCTCGTACTCGACGCCGTTGCGTTTCATCTCGCCGATGGCCTCGCCGCGCGCCTTGTTCTCCTGGGCGGCGAGGATCTGGCGCGGGTCGTCGAGGGTCGCCTCGACGACGCTGAGCACGTCCAGGGCGTAGGAGGGGGACTCGACGTCGAGGAGTTCGAAGGCGGCCAGGGCGAAGGTCGACAGCGGCTGGGTGAGCGAGAAGTCGGACTGCAGGTCGACCGTGAGGCGGACGATGCGTCCGGTCTCGTCCGGCGTGTCCAGGCGCTCGACGACGCCGCCCGCGAGCAGCGAGCGGTAGATGGCGATGGCCTGGCTGATGTGGCGGCGGCGTGACCTGGCGTCGTCGTCGTTGTCGGTGAGCAGGTGGCGCATCGCTTCGAAGGCGTTGCCGGGACGGTTGATGACGGACAGCAGCATCAGGTGGCTGACCCGGAACTTGGAGACCAGGGGCTCCGGCTGGGCGTCGATGAGCTTGGTGAAGGTCTCCTCGCCCCAGGAGATGAATCCGTCCGGGGCCTTCTTGCGGACGACCTTGCGCCGCTTCTTCGGGTCGTCGCCGGCCTTGGACAGGGCCTTCTCGTTCTCCACGACGTGCTCGGGGGCCTGGGCGACGACGGTGCCCACGGTGTCGAATCCCGCGCGCCCGGCGCGTCCGGCGATCTGGTGGAACTCGCGGGCGCGGAGCAGGCGGACGCGCTGTCCGTCGTACTTCGCCAGCGCGGTGAAGAGCACCGTGCGGATGGGGACGTTGACCCCCACGCCGAGGGTGTCCGTGCCGCAGATCACCTTGAGCAGCCCGGCCTGGGCGAGGCGCTCGACCAGGCGGCGGTACTTGGGCAGCATGCCGGCGTGGTGCACGCCGATGCCGTGGCGCACAAAGCGCGACAGGTTGCGGCCGAACTTGGTGGTGAAGCGGAAGTTGCCGATCAGGGACGCGATGGCGTCCTTCTCGGCCTTGGAGCACATGTTGATGCTCATCAGCGCCTGGGCCCGCTCGACGGCCGCGGCCTGGGTGAAGTGCACGACGTAGACCGGGGCCTGCCCGGTGGAGAGCAACTGCTCCAGAGTGTCGTGGATGGGGGTGCGCTGGTACTCGTAGAACAGGGGCACCGGGCGGGTCACCGACGAGACGGTCGTGGTGACGCGGCCGGTGCGGCGCTTGAGGTCGGCCTCGAAGCGGCGGACGTCGCCGAGGGTCGCCGACATCAGCAGGAACTGCGCCCGGGGGAGCTCGATCAGCGGGACCTGCCAGGCCCAGCCCCGGTCGGGTTCGGCGTAGAAGTGGAACTCGTCCATGACGACCTGGCCGATGTCGGCCTGCGGTCCGTCCCGCAGCGCCATGCTGGCCAGCACCTCGGCGGTGCAGCAGATGATCGGTGCGGTGGGGTTCACGCTGGCGTCGCCGGTCATCATGCCCACGTTGCCGGTGCCGAACATCTTCACCAGGTCGAAGAACTTCTCCGACACCAGGGCCTTGATCGGGGCGGTGTAGAAGGTGCGTTCGCCCCGCGCCAGGGCGGCGAAGTGCGCGCCGGCGGCGACCAGGCTCTTTCCGGACCCGGTGGGGGTGTTCAGGATGACGTTGGAACCGGAGACGATCTCGATCAGCGCCTCCTCCTGCGCGGGGTAGAGGGTGATGCCCCGCTCCTCCGCCCAGCCCGCGAACGCGGTGAACAGGTCGTCGGGCTGTGGGTCGGCGGGGATGAGATCAGTCAGGGTCACTCCACCATCTTGCCTGGTTCGGCGGCAAGCGTGGTCAACCGGGCCAGCCGCGGGCCCGTGAGCGCCCCGCGTGGGCCCGGCCCGAGCCCTGCCGGGGACCGGCGCCGGTGCGGGCGGAGCCTGGGGCGGCCGCGGCACCGATCGGCAACCTCCTGGAAACCTCCAGGGTCTATCGCAGGGCGGTGGCTGCGGTGCAGACTTCTACGCGCGTCTGTCTACGCGCGTTGCGGCACCGCTGCGCGCCCGGTTCCCCCTGTCGTCGTGGACCCCGCGCCCGCGGTGTCCCCACCTGCCCGCATGGAGACCCTGTGCCCCTGAACCGCCGTGACTTCGTCGCCCGTACCGCTGCTGTCGCCGCCGGGACGGCTGTCGCCGCCGGAGCGTCCGGCGCCGCTGCCGAAGCCGCGACTCCGCAGAACGACCTCGGCAGCGACCACAGCCACCGGCCGCCGAGGACGTACTCCTTCTCGGTCCTCGGCACCACCGATGTCCACGGCAACTGCGTCAACTGGGACTACTTCAAGAACGCCGAGTACGAGGACGCCGCACAGAACGACGTCGGCCTGGCCAAGATCTCCACCCTGGTCAAGCAGCTCCGCGCGGAGATCGGCCACGATCGCACCCTGCTCATCGACGCCGGCGACATGATCCAGGGCACCCAGCTCAGCTACTACTTCGCCCGGGTCGCGCCGATCACCGTGGGAGGCCACAAGGCCCCCAAGCACCCCATGGCCCTCGCCATGAACCACATCCGCTACGACGCGGCCGCACTGGGCAACCACGAGTTCAACTACGGCATCCCCACTCTGCGGGCCTTCGAGAAGCAGTGCGACTTCCCGCTGCTGGCCGCCAACGCCATTGACAGCAGGACCTCCAAGCCCGCATTCCGCCCGTACATCATCAAGCGGATCGAGGTGCACGGCGCGCCCGACATCAAGGTCGGCATCCTGGGCCTGACCAACCCGGGCATCGCGATCTGGGACAAGGCGAACGTCGCCGGGCAGATGACCTTCCCCGGCATCGCCGAGCAGGCGGCGGTGTACGTGCCCCGGCTGCGCAGCGCGGGGGCGGACGTCGTCGTGGTGTCCGCCCACTCCGGAATCGACGAGCCCACCTCCTACGGCGACCAGTTGCCCTGGCCCGAGGACGCCTCGGGCGAGATGGCCGCGAACGTGCCCGGCATCGACGCGGTGCTCGTCGGCCACACCCACAAGGAGGTGGACCAGCGGCTCATCACCAACACGGCGACGGGCCGGACCGTGGTCCTGTCCGAGCCACTGAAGTGGGGGATGCGGCTCACCCGCTTCGACTTCGTGATGGAGCTGGTGCACGGCGCCTGGAAGGTGAACTCGGTCAGCTCGACGGTGCTGAACTCCAACACCGTGGCCGAGGACCCGGAGGTCACCAAAATCCTCGCCAAGGAGCACGCGGCGGTGATCGCCTACGTCAACCAGGTCATCGGCAGCTGCACCGCCGAACTGTCGATCGCCGAGGCCCCGTTCCAGAACGTGCCGATCATCGACCTCATCGGCCGGGTCCAGCAGGACACGGTGAAGGCCGGACTCGCGGGCACGGCCTATGCCAACCTGCCCGTACTGGCCCAGGCTGCGCCGTTCAACCGCACCGCCGACATCCCCGCAGGCCAGGTACGGCTGCGCGACGCGGCGGGCCTCTACATCTACGAGAACACGCTCGCCGCCGTGATCCTGACGGGCGCTCAGATCAAGGACTACCTGGAGTTCTCGGCCGAGTACTACAACACGCTGCCGGTGGGCGCACCCATCGACAAGTCGACCCTCACCAATGCCAACGGACTGCCCGACTACAACTACGACGAGGTGTACGGGGTCTCCTACGACATCGACGTCTCGCACGCGGTCGGCTCCCGCATCCTCAACCTCAACTACAACGGTGCTCCGATCGACCCTGCCCAGCAGTTCGCGCTGGCCGTCAACAACTACCGTGCCAGCGGCGGCGGCAACTTCCCGCATGTGGCCACGGCCCAGCAGATCTGGAGCAGCTCGGACGAGATCCGCAACACGATCATCGCCTGGGTCAAGGCCAAGGGCAGCATCAACCCGGCCGACTTCGCGGCCGCCCCCGGCTGGCGGCTGGTCCGCAACGGCGTCCCGCTGTTCTGACAGCTCGTCACCACGGGCTCCCCGCACGTCCCGCGTCGCTCCGACGCGGGACGAGCGGGGAGGTCGCCCGCCGCTACCAGGAGGCGCGGTCTGCGCGGCCCGCGCGGACGCGGCGGCCGCCGTCGACGAGGAGGTCCGTTCCGGTGACCCAGGACGCTTCCGGGGAGAGCAGCCAGAGCACGGCCCGGGCGATGTCCTCCGGTTCGCCGAGGCGCGCCAGCGGGGTCTCGGACGTGACCTTGGGCTCCTCGCGTTCCCAGTAGGAGCGGGCGAGTTCGGTGCGGACCAGGCCGGGGGAGACGGCGTTCACCCGGACGCCAGGGGCGAGTTCGGCGGCGAGATGCCGGGTTAGCTGCAGCAGCGCGGCCTTGCTGGTCTCGTAGGCGGCCAGGCCGGGCCCGACCCCGTGGACGCCCTCGGTCACCACGTTGACCACGGCCCCGCCGTGGTCCCGCATCCAGTGCTGCCAGGCCGCGCGGACCAGCGCGAGCGGGCCGTGGACGTTGACGGCGAAGGTGTCGAGCCAGGCTGCCGGGTCGCCGTCCACGGCCGGGCCGAAGGGCTGGTTGGCGCCGGCGTTGTTGACCAGGTGGTCGACCGAGCCGAACAGGTCCAGGCAGTCCGCGACCCACCCGGCGGCCGCCGAGGGGTCGCCAACCGAACCGGTCCGCCCCTCGACCCGGCCCCAGCCGGGACCGGCCTCCTGCCGCAGCGCGGCCACGGCCGCCTCGACGCCCTCCGTGCCGCGGGCGGTGAGCAGGACGTCGACCCCGCGCGCGAGCAGCCCCCGAGCCACGGCGAGGCCGATCCCACGGGACCCACCGGTGACGATCGCGCTTGTTCCAGCTCCAGGCATGGACACAGGTGTGGCTGATTCGGCGGCAGAAGTCCAGACCGATGGCTCGCCAGGCGGGTCGGCGCAGGTTACGGAAGCCTGTCAGAAGCCCGTTTTTGCTGTTCATCGCCCCTTTGGAGTGTTCCAATCGATATATGGACAAGGACGGGACGGCGGCAGGCAAGCCGGTCGGGAGGCGGGTCGTGCTGGGCGTCGCCGCGCTCGGGGCGGTGGGGGTGACCTTCGGGGCGAAGATCCAGAGTGGTCTTGACGGCGTCCTGGCGACGGTCAACAGCAAGGATCCGACCGGGCTCACCGGGCTGCTGCCCGGTGGCGGGGGCTTCCGCTTCTACTCCGTCGCCGACTCCATCCCGCACCGCAACGCCCAGACCTACCGGCTGACCGTCGACGGCCTGGTGGATCGCCCCGGCACGTACACGCTGGACCAGCTGAAGGCGCTGCCGCAGACCAAGCTGGTCAAGGACGTGCAGTGCGTGACGGGCTGGCGCGTGCCCAACACCGAGTTCGGCGGCGTGCTGCTGTCGCAGCTGCTGGACGCGGCCGGCGTGAAGCCGGAGGGCAAGGCGCTGCGCTTCACCTGCTTCGACGGCGTCTACAGCGAGAGCCTGACCCTGGACGAGGCCCGCCGCCCCGACATGATGGTGGCGCACGAGATGAACGGCTCTCCGGTCACCGCGGCCCACGGCGGCCCGGTGCGGCTCTACGCCGCGCCCATGTACTTCTACAAATCCGCAAAGTGGCTGTCCGGGATCACTGTCACCGACCGGGTCATGCCCGGCTACTGGGAGCACTACGGCTATGACGTCGAAGCATGGGTCGGAAAGTCCAACGGGCGCAATGATGCCCCGACCTCCTGAGCCCGGCCCCGAGGCGTCTTCCGTGGGATCGCCGTCCACCGGATCGCCGTCCGCAGAACTCGCCCGCTTCACCGTCGCCGAGCGCTGGGTCCACCGGACCACGTCCACGCTGATGATGACCGCCATCGTCACCGCCGCCTTTCTCTACCTGCCCTTCCTGGCGGAGCTCGTCGGCCGCCGCAGGCTGCTGGTCATCGTCCACGAGTGGTCGGGCGTGCTGCTGCCGCTGCCGCTCGCGGCCGGACTCCTCTTCAAGTCGATGCGCGCCGACCTGCGCCGGCTCAACCGCTTCGGCCCGCAGGACCGCGGCTGGGTGTGGCGCGCGATGCGGCGGGGCAGCAGGGCTGCCGGGCCGGCCGGGAAGTTCAACGCGGGGCAGAAGCTCTACGCGGCGATGATCGCGGGGGCGACGCTGGTCATGATCGGGACCGGGCTGCTGATGTGGTTCCCCGACCTGGTCTCGCTCAACTGGCGCACCGGCTCGACCTTTGTGCACGACTGGCTCGCGCTGGTGATCGGCGTGCTGGTGATCGGCCACATCCGGATGGCCGTGAAGGACCCGGAGTCCCGTTACGGGATGCGCACCGGGCGGGTGTCCCGGGCCTGGGCGCGGCGCGAGCACCCGCTCTGGGAGGAGGACCCGGCCCCCAAGGACCGCTGAACCGGCGTCAGCCGGCGCGCCGGGCCCGCTCGATCTTCAGCGCGACGCCGTCCAGGAAGGTGGCGAGCACCAGCTCGAACACCTGGGCGTCGTCGCGGAAGAGTTCGGTGAGCCGGGGTGCGCTCTGGTGCAGCAGCGGGAAGCGGTCCGCCGGTAGCAGCCCGTATTTGACGGACCAGGCGGCGTCGTCCTTGGCCTGCGACTCCTCGTCGAGCACCAGGAAGGACGCGGTCGACTGGGTCATCGCCAGTGTGAGGTCGAGCAGCATCCGGTAGCACTCGGCGGCCTCGATCACGGGCAGTCCGGCGCGGTGCAGCACCCCGATGACCTGCTCGACGCTCGTCGTCTCGGCCGGGCTGGCGGTGGTCCGCGACGCCGCCAGGACGGCGAGCACCGGCCGTTTCAGGTAGACGGCGCGCACGGCGCGGGCCGTGGCGGTGAGGGACTCCCGCCAGCGGTCGGGGCCGAGCGCCGGGACGGCGGCCAGTTCCACCGCCTCCTCGATCATCACGTCGACCAGGGCGAGGATCAGCTCGTCCTTGTCGCGGAAGTGGCGGTAGACGGCGGTGGGGTCGGCGCCCAACTCCTTGCCGAGCCGACTGAAGGTCAGCACCCCGCCGCCCTCTGGCGAGCAGAGGCGGAACGCCGCTTCCATGATGGCCTCCCGGGTCAGTGCGACCCGGCGTTTGGCCGTCCTCGTGCCCTGCTCCGCCACTGCGGCTCCTCCCGTCCACGGCTGAGAGCAGTCCTCCAGCCGAGTTGATCCGATCGTAACGGGGAGCTGCTGTCAATGGCATTGACAGCAGCACTGTCATCGAGTGTGATGCTCACTCATCCGGCCCGGTTCCGAACCGCCGGGCGTCGAAACAGCTCACCCCCGAACGGCTTCGGCTACCGAACAGCTCAGCTCCCGGTCCGCTCAGCTCCCAGTACGGAGGGCACGTGCCCCGCGACAACCACTTCGCCGACCTCGTCTTCACCGGCGGACCCGTCTACACCGTCGACCCCGCCCGCTCCTGGGCCACCGCCGTCGCGGTCCGCGACGGACGCATCGTCGTCGTCGGCCAGGACCACGACGTCCGCCACCTCATCGGCGCGGACACCGACGTCGTCGACCTGGCCGGGAAGCTGCTGCTGCCCGGCTTCCAGGACGCCCACGTCCACCCCGTCCTCGCCGGGACCACCCTGCGCAGCTGCGACCTGCACCATCTCGAGACGGCCCAGGACTACGTCGCCACCGTCGCCGCCTACGCCGCCGCCAACCCCCGGCGCGAGTGGATCACCGGTGGCGGCTGGAGCATGGAGGCGTTCCCCGGCGGCACCCCGCACCGCTCCCTGCTCGACGCGGTGGTCCCCGACCGCCCGGTCGCCCTGCCCAACCGCGACGGCCACGGCCTCTGGGCCAACAGCCGCGCCCTGGAGATCGCCGGGATCACCGCCGGCACCCCCGACCCGGCCGACGGCCGGATCGAGCGGGACGCCGACGGCACGCCCACCGGGATGCTCCAGGAGGGCGCCGCCGAGCTGGTGACCCGCCACATACCGCCTGCCACCGAGCAGGAGCTCTACCAGGGCCTGCTCGAAGGTCAGCGCCACCTGCACGGCTTCGGCATCACCGGCTGGCAGGACGCCGCCGTCGGCGCGGCCTTCGGCCCCGGCGACGTCTACGGTGCCTACCTGGCCGCCGCCGGGGACGGCACCCTCACCGCACGGGTGCGCGGCGCGCAGTGGTGGGACCGCGAGGGCGGCATCGAGCAGTTGCCGCACTTCCTCGCCCGCCGCGAGGAGGCCGAGGCTCTGCGTGACGGGGCCGGCCGGTTCCGGGTCGGCAGCGTCAAGATGATGCTCGACGGGGTCGCGGAGAACCACACCGCCGCCATGCTGGAGCCCTATCTCGACGGCTGCGGCTGCTCCAGCGGCGCGTCGGGGCTCGACTTCATCGACCCCGAGAAGCTCGGCGGATTCGTCAGCGAGCTCGACGCGGCCGGATTCCAGGTCCACTTCCACGCCCTCGGCGACCGCGCCGTGCGCAGCGCCCTCGACGCCGTCGAGGAGGCCGTGCGCCGCAACGGCGAGCGCGGCAACCGGCACCACCTGGCGCACCTCCAGGTCGTCCACCCCGACGACATCCCCCGCTTCCGGGCGCTGGGTGCGACCGCCAACATCCAGCCGCTGTGGGCCATGCACGAGCCGCAGATGGACGAGCTCACCATCCCCTTCCTCGGCGAGCGCCGCTCCGGCTGGCAGTACCCGTTCGGGTCGCTGGCCCGCTCCGGCGCGATGCTCGCGGCGGGCAGCGACTGGTCCGTCAGCACCCCCGACGTGATGCTCGGCGTCCACGTCGCCGTCAACCGCTGCGCCCCGGAGACCCCCGACCGGGTCCTCGGCCCCGAGCAGCGCCTGGACCTCGGCACCGCCCTCGCCGCGTACACGGCCGGTACGGCGCGGGTGAACCACCTCGACGCCGACACCGGTTCGGTCGAGTCCGGCAAGTACGCCGACCTGGTCGTCCTCGACCGCGACCCGTTCGCCGGGCCCGCCGCTGCGATCGGCGGGACGCGGGTGCTGCGCACCTACGTCGAGGGCCGACTCGTCCACGCCGCCCAGTAGTTCCGACCGATCAGAGGAGAGGCTCCATGATGCACGGAAGAACCCCGCGCGCCGCACTGCCCCTCGCGGCCCTCGCCCTGCTCGCCGGTACCGCCGTGACGGCCTGCGGCAGCTCCGGCGGCAACGCCGCGAAGGCCGCGCCCAGCAGCAACTTCAACACCGCGCAGGTCACGACCGCACCCGGCAGGGCCCTGTCGTCGCTCACCTGGTCCGGCGACTACCGCGCCCCCTACTCGGAAGACCCGCTGAAGACCGCGGACTACCCCGAGGAGACCATCCTCGGCAACGTCTGCCAGGGCGTGCTGCAGACCGGGCCCGACTACACCCTCGACCCGGCCGTGGCCAAGGCGTGGAAGCAGCCCGACGCCCGGCACCTGGTCCTCGACCTGGACCCGCGCGCGGTGTTCAGTGACGGACACCCGGTCACCGCCGACGACGTGGTCTACAGCCTGCTGCGCAACCAGGACCCGACCGTCGCCAGCAACTACGCCGACGCCTACCACGACGTCAGCTCGGTCAGAGCCACCGGCGCCGGTCAGGTCACGGTGACCTTCAACAGGGACGACTACCTCTTCCTCCGCACGCTGGGCACCCTCGGCGGATCCGTCGTGGAGAAGGCGTTCGCGGTCGGGTCGGGCCAGAACTTCGGCAACGCCGGTACCGGCGTGGTCTGTTCGGGGCCGTACACGGTCGCCTCGTTCGACGGGACCAACGCGATGGTGCTCAAGCGCAACCCCCGTTTCTGGGACCCCGCGAAGGCGGGCAAGGCGGAGACCGTCACCTTCAAGTTCCTCGCCGACCCCTCCGCACTCGCCAACGCGCTCAGCTCCGGCAGCCTCCAGGGCGGCTTCGACCTGCCGAGCTCCACGATCGGTCAGCTCCAGAAGGCCACCAACGGCAAGCTCTACATCGGCGGGGAGGGCTCGACCACCCAGAACATCGACCTGATCGTCGCCAGGTTCACCGGCGGCCTCGCCGACGCCCGCGTCCGCCAGGCCCTGTCCATGGCCATCGACCGCAAGGGCATCGCGCAGACGCTGTTCAGCGGCGCGGCCGACCCCCTCTACGCGGTGGCCGGGCCCGGCTTCTGGGAGAACAGTCCCGCCAGGAGCGACTACGCCGCGGCGTACAGCGCCCTGCAGGTGCAGCCCGACCTCGCCAACGCGAGCCAGCTGGTCAAGGCCGCGGGCGCGACCGGACAGCAGATCAGCATCGGCTACGCGGCGGGCGTCCCCACCGAGGTCCAGCTCGCCCAGGTGCTGCAGCAGACCGGCGACGCCATCGGCCTCAAGGTGAAGATCATCGGCTTGCCCGACCAGCAGTACGGATCACTGTTCATCGATCCCAAGGCCCGTGCGGCGTACGACTCCTTCCTCACCATCAATTACCTGGAGTACCCCGAGGCCGCCACCATGTACTCCAGCTACGCCACCAAGGCCGGCTCGCAGAACTTCAACGGCTACACCGACCCCGGCGTCGAGGCTTCCCTGCTCAAGGCCCAGGGCAGCGCGGACCCGAGGCAGCGCGCGATGTACGTGCTGCAGGCCCAGACCGTCCTCGACCGCGACCTCCCGTGGATCCCGATCGTGCAGCCGCGTGCCCTGCTGTTCCAGAACAGCGCCGTCACCGGGGCGCCGCTCACCTTCTCCTACATGGCCGGTCCCTGGGTCGCCGCCGTCGGCGCGCCCTGATGGGACGTCTCCTGCTGCACCGCCTCGGCGGTCTGGTCACCACCCTGCTGCTGTCCAGCGTGGTGATCTTCGGCAGCCTCTACCTCGCCCCGGGCAGCCCCGAGAACGTCCTCTTCGGCAACCGCGCGCCGTCGGCCGCCGCCCGCGCCGCCGTCCGGCACCAGCTCCACCTGGACCAGCCCCTGCCGGTCCGCTACTGGGACTGGCTCACCGCGGTGCTGCACGGCGACCTCGGACGCTCCATGGTCACCGGCCAGAGCGTCGCCGGACGGGTCGGCGCCGGCCTCGGCAGCACGCTGCTGCTGGTCGCCCTCAGCATCTCCCTGGTCGTCATCCTCGGCCTCGGCCTGGGCACGGCCGCCGCGCTGCGCCCGGGCCGGGTCGACGCCACGGCCAACGCGCTCACCTCGCTCTCGGTGACCGTGCCGCCGTTCGTCGCCTCCACCCTGCTGATCTCCGTGTTCGCGGTGAAGCTGGGCTGGTTTCCCGCCTCGGGGGTGCAATCCGGCCTGCTCGGACAACTGCGCGGCCTGGTGCTGCCGGCCTGCGCGCTGGCCGTGGTCTCCTGCGGATTCCTGGCCCGGGTCACCCGCAACGCGCTGCGCGAGCAGCTCGACCGCGAGCACGTGCAGACCGCGCAGGTACGCGGACTGCCCCGGCGGGTGGTGCTGCGCGACCACGTGTTCCGCAACGCGCTGCCGCCGATCATCACCGCCATCGGCCTGCTCACCTCGGGACTGTTCGCCTCGACGCTGGTCGTCGAGTCGGCCTTCGCCGTGCCCGGCATCGGCCAGCTCACCATCCAGTCGGTCGCCCAGAAGGACTTCCCGGTGGTTCAGGCCGTGGCCCTGCTGCTGGTCGCCGCGTTCGTGGTCTGCAACGCCGTCAGCGACCTGGTCCAGGCGCTGATCGACCCGCGGCTGCGCATCGTGGGGAGGACGACATGAGGACCGAGACGACCACCGAAACGACCACCGACCAGCCGACCGCGCCCGCCACCGCCGGGGTGTCTCCAGCCTCGCGCATCGGCGTGTTCGCCCGGGTGCGGACCGCGCTGGGCCCCTCCGGCGTAGCTGCCGCCGCCTTCCTGCTGCTGGTGCTCGTGCTGGCGCTCGCCGCTCCGCTGCTCGCGCCGTACGACCCCAACGCCCAAGCGCTGCTGGACTCCTACGCCGGATCCTCCGGCTCGCACCTGCTCGGCGCGGACGGCATCGGGCGGGACATCCTCTCCCGGCTCATGTTCGGCAGTCGGACCAGCCTGCTCGGCCCGGCTCTGGTCGTGTCGATCTCCCTCCTTGTCGGCATTCCGCTGGCGCTGCTCGCCGCCTGGTACGGCGGCGCCGTCGACGCCCTGGTCGCCCGCATCTTCGATCTGGTGTACGCGCTGCCGGGGCTGCTCCTCGCGGTGCTCGCCGTGGCCCTGTTCGGCCCGGGACTCACCCCGGCGGTCGCGGCCCTGTCCATCGCCTACGTGCCCTTCCTGGCCCGGATCGTGCGGGTGGCCGCCCGGCAGCAGCGAACGAGTCCCTATGTCGATGCGCTCGCGGTCCAGGGCTTCGGCGTGGTCCGGATCACGGTGCGTCACATCCTGCGCAACATCGCACCCGTGGTGCTGGGGCAGGCCGCCATCGCCTTCGGCTACGCCCTGCTGGACCTCGCCTCGCTGTCCTACCTGGGACTCGCCGTGCAGGCGCCCACGTCGGACTGGGGCGTCATGGTCAGTGACAGCGACGCTCTGATGAAGGGCTACTGGCTACCGGTGATCGCACCCGGCGTGCTGATCGTGCTCTGCGTGCTGTCGCTGACCGTCCTCGGCGCGCGCATCAGCGGCGAGCGCCCGCAGCCCTACCTGCGCCTACGCGGCAGCCGCCGTACTGGAGCCAGCTCATGACGACGCCCGAAACGCCTCCCCCGTCCCAGTCCCAGCCCCTGCTGGAGATCTCCGGGCTCACCGTCCGCCTCGGCGTGGGCGGCGACTCCAGACCGGTGCTCGACGGCGTCGACCTCACCCTCGCCCCCGGCGAGGCCCTCGGTCTGGTCGGCGAGTCCGGCTCGGGCAAGTCCATGACCGTACGGGCCGTCACCCGGCTGCTGCCGCAGGGCGCCGCCTTCGCAGGGAGCATCCGCTTCGAAGGCCGGGACGTGGCCGCGATGGACGCCGCCGAGCTGCGCGGCTACCGCGACCACGGGGTCGGGATGATCTTCCAGGACCCACGGGCTCACATCAACCCGACCCGGCGCGTCGGCGCGTTCCTCACCGAGGCGCTCACCCGCAACCGGGGACTCTCCCGCCGGGAGGCCGAGGACCGCGCCGCCGCGGTGCTCGCCGAGGTCGGCATCGACGACCCGGTCCGTCGGCTCCGGCAGTACCCGCACGAGCTGTCCGGCGGCATGCTGCAACGCGTCATGATCGCCTCGGTGCTGCTCGCCGAGCCTCGGCTGGTCCTCGCCGACGAACCCACCACCGCCCTGGACGTCACCATCCAGGCCGAGGTGGTCGGCATCCTCGACCGGCTGCGCCGCGAACGCGGCATGGGCATGGCCTTCATCACCCACGACCTGGACCTCGCCCTCGCGGTCTGCCGCCGGGTGGCCGTGATGTACGCGGGCAGGATCGTGGAGATCCGCGCGGCCGAGGAACTGCACCAGCGCGCGGCCCACCCCTACACGCTGGGTCTGCTCGGCTCGCGCCCCTCCATCGACGCCCGGGCCGAGCGGTTGAACGCCATCCCCGGACGACCGGTCTCGGCCTTCGAGGCCGGTCCTGGCTGCGCCTTCGCGGCCCGCTGCGCCCACGCCCAGGCGGTCTGCCGGGAGGTGCGCCCCGAGCTCGAACCCTTCCGGGGCGGACTGGTGCGCTGCCACCGGGTCGCCGAGATCAGCCTTCAGGAGGCCACGGCATGAACCACGACGCAGCCCCGGCCGCGGTGTCGGTCGCCGCCCTCGGCAAGGTCTTCCGCGTTCCGGACGGCAAGGGCGGCCACACCCGCCACACCGCCGTCGACGACGTCGGCTTCACCGTCGCAGCCGGGGGCTCCCTGGGCATCGTCGGGGAGTCGGGCTCGGGGAAGACCACCATCGCCCGGATGCTGGTCGGCCTGGAACGCCCCAGCAGTGGCAGCATCGCGATCCTCGGCCGGGACCGTACCGCGCCCGCCCGGCGCTCCGCCGAACGCGACCGCCGGGCGCGGGAGCTGCAGATCGTCTTCCAGGACCCCTACACCTCGCTCGATCCCAGCCAGAGCGCCCGCTCCGCCGTCGACGAGGTGCTGCGGCACCACGGCAGGACGACCGGCGAGCAGCGCTCCGCGCGACTGTCCGAGCTGATGGACCAGGTCGGCCTGACGGAGCGTCAGGCAAACGCGCGCCCGCGCGACCTGTCCGGTGGCCAGCGCCAGCGCGTCGCCATCGCCCGCGCGCTCGCCGCCGAGCCCGGGGTGCTGATCCTGGACGAGGCCGTCTCCGCGCTGGACGTGTCCATCCAGGCGCAGATCCTCAACCTGCTCGCGGACATCCGCGCTGCTACCGGCATCGCCTACCTGCTGATCTCGCACGACCTGGCTGTGGTGCGGCAGCTCTGCGACACCGTCCTGGTGCTGCGGCGCGGCCGGGTGGTCGAGCAGGGGCCCTGCGATCGGGTGCTCGACGCACCCGCCGCGGATTACACCCGGGCGCTGCGGGCCGCGGTGCCGGTGCCCGGCTGGCAGCCCGGCCACGCCCCCGCCGTCGGCTGAACGGCTTCGAGCCTGCGCCCCCCGGGCCGGCGGCCGGGGCCGCCGGCCCGGGGGGCGGCCGAGGTCTCCGGGCGGGGCCTTTGGTCCGGGTCTTCGGTTGGGGCCTTCGGTCGGGGCCTACGGGTGGGGCTTACGGTCCGGCCCTGCGGCCGAGGCCTCCGGTTGGGGCCTTCGGTCTGAGCCGCCGTTCCGGGCCTCCGGTCTGCGCCGCCGGTCCGGGCCTACGGTTGGGGCTTACGGTTCGGGTCTTCGTCCGGGGCCTCCGGATCGGGCAGGTCGCCAGGGCAGGCGGTCGGGCCGGTCGCCGGGGCAGACGGTCGGCGGGTGGCCGGGAGGCGGCCGTCCTCGGCAACCGGAACCGGGGGCTTCCGGCTACGGCGCGCGTCGGGCTACGCTCGCGGGCATGACCGCGCTACCGACCGGTAAGGCGGACGCCACCGCCACCACCCACCGCACCTGCCCGCTCTGCGAGGCGACCTGCGGGCTGACCGTCACGATCGGGCCCGGCCCGGGTGACATAGCCGTGCGAGGGGACGAGAACGACCCGTTCAGCCGCGGCTACATCTGTCCCAAGGGCGTCGCCCTTGGGCAGCTCCACGCCGACCCCGACCGGCTGCGCGCCCCGCTGATCCGGCGCGGCACCAGCTGGACCGAGGTCGGCTGGGACGAGGCGTTCGCCGAGGCCGGGCGGCTGCTCGCGCCGCTGATCCGGGAGCACGGGCGGGACAGCGTCGCCGTCTACCTCGGCAACCCGGTCGTGCACAACCACGCGCTCAGCCTCTACAGCCGGGTGCTCGTCCAGGCCCTCGGCACCGGCTACCGCTTCAGTGCCAGCACCGTCGACCAGATGCCCAAGCAGGTCGCCTCCGGCCTCATGTACGGGACCGAGCTGTCCATCGCCATCCCCGACATCGACCGCACCGACTACCTGCTGGTCCTCGGCGCCAACCCGATGGTGTCCAACGGCAGCCTGCTCACCGCCCCCGACCTGCCCGGACGGCTGCGCGCCCTGCGCCGGCGCGGCGGTCGGCTGGTCGTCGTCGACCCGCGTCGCACCCGCACCGCCGAGATCGCCGACGAGCACCTCACGATCCGGCCCGGAACCGACGCGCTGCTCCTCGCCGGAATCGCCCACGCCCTGCTGGAAGAGGGCCTCGCCGATCCCGGCCAGGCCACCCCGCATCTGAACGGACTGGCCGAACTCGAGGACGTGCTGCGGCCGTTCACCCCCGACGCGGTCGCGGTCGCCACGCAGGTGCCCGCCGACACCGTCCGCCGCCTCGCCCGCGAGCTCGCCGCCGCCCCCAGCGCCGCCGTCTACGGCCGGATCGGCACCACGACGACCGCCTTCGGCACCGCTGCCAGCTGGCTCGTCGACGTCGTCAACACCCTGACCGGCAACCTGGACCGGCCCGGCGGCGTGCTGTGGCCCGAACCGGCGGCCGGCTCGCCCACCACGACCGGCGAGCCAGGACGCGGACGCGGTGTTCGCGTTCCCGGGTCACGGCGCACCCGGGTCCGGCAGCTTCCCAGCGTCTTCGGCGAGTTCCCGGCGGGCGCGCTCGCCGAGGAGATCGACACCCCGGAGGTCGACGGCCCGGAGGTCAACACCGCTGCGGCGGGCGGGACACGCCTGCGCGGCCTGGTCACCATCGCCGGCAACCCCGTCCTCTCCACGCCCAACAGCGCCCGCCTCGGCGCGGCGCTCGCCTCGCTCGACGCCATGGTCAGCGTCGACGCCTACCTCAACGAGACGACCCGGCACGCCCACGTGGTGCTGCCCGCCGTCTCGCCGCTCGCCCGCAGCCACTACGACCTGGTGTTCAGCTCCTTCTCGATCCGCAACGTCGCCGACTACTCGCCGGCCAGCGTGCCGCGCGGGCCGGGCGAGCTGGACGAGTCCGAGGTGCTGCTTCGGCTCGCGTCCGCCGCGCTCGGCGGAGGTCTCAGCGCGGACGAGCTCGACGATCTCACCGCCGCCGACACCGCCCGGCGCCTCTGCGCCGACCCCTCGTCTCCGGCCTTCGGCCGCGACCCCTTGGAGCTCCTCGCCGCCGTCGCCCACCGAACCCGCCAGGAGCGCCTGCTCGACCTGATGCTGCGCGGCGGCCCCTACGGTGACGGCTTCGGTGCCAAGCCCGAGGGCCTCAGCCTGGACGCCCTGGAGGCCGCCCCGCACGGCCTGGACCTGGGACCGCTGCAACCGCGCCTGCCCGGCGTGCTGCGCACCCCCAGCGGCATGGTCGAGCTCGCGCCACCGCAGCTGGTCGCCGAAGCCCGGCGCCTGGCCGAGCACCTCGCCGAGCTGACCGGGTCGCCCGACGGCGGCCTGCTGCTGATCGGCCGCCGCCAGCTGCGCTCCAACAACTCCTGGATGCACAACGTCCCGCTGCTCGCGGGCGGCAGCAACCGCTGCACCCTGCAGCTGCACCCGGCGGACGCCGAGCGCCTGGAGATCGTGGACGGGCAGCGGGTGACGGTCCGTTCACGGGTGGGCGAACTGGAGGCCGACGCCGAGGTGACGGAGGGCGTGATGCCGGGAGTGGTCAGCCTGCCGCACGGCTGGGGACACGACGACCCGGCGGCACGGACCCTACTGGCGGCGCGTGAACCGGGTGTGAACAGCAACGTGCTGACGGACGAGGCTCCGCTTGACCCACTGTCAGGTACGGCTGTCCTCAACGGGATTCCGGTCGAGGTCCGGCCGGTGCTGCCGGTCGTTCCGGTTCCCGCCTGAGGCGGCCGGCCCGATGCGTCACCCGGCTGGCCCGGCCCGACCGTCTCCGGTCGGTGCCGAGGCGGATACTGCTCCCATGACACCTCGCGAGGTCAGCGCCGACCTCTCCGCCGAGCGGCTCCGCGCCTGGTGGGCGCACCGGCAGGGGCTCGACGGCGCGCTGGCGGGGGGCTCCGCGGAGAGGGTCCTGGTCCGGGCGGGATGGGCCCGCTCGGTCGGCGGCTCCGGTCCCTACCTCGGGCTTTTCGCCCGGGCCGGGCTCGACCGCGAGGCGGTGGACGCCGCCGTGGCCCGGCTCGACGTGCACGAGCTGCCCTCGGCCCGTGGCTGCACCTATGTGCTGCCCCGCGCCGACTTCGCCCTGGGGCTGACCGTCGGCGCGGGCGCTCCCGCAGGCGAGCTGGCCGCCGCCGAGAAGCACCTCGGCGTGACCGACGCGGAGATCGCGGCCCTGAGCGCGGCGGTCGTCGAGGCCCTGGCGGGATCGGAACGGCCGCTGGACCCGGCAGCGATCCGCGCAGCCGTCGGCGACGCCGCCAGGAGCCTCGGTGACGCTGGGAAGAAGCGAGGGCTGTCCACGACGCTGCCGCTCGCCCTGGGGCTGCTCCAGGCGCGTGGTCTGATCCGGCGCGTCCCGGTGAACGGCAGGCTCGACCAGCAGCGCTACGCATACGTCCGCTGGGAACCCGCTCCGCTCGGCACCACCGTACTGACGGACCAGCAGGCCAGGCAGGACCTCGCCCGGCGCTACTTCGACTGGGCCGCGCCCGCGTCGCTGGCGCACTTTCGGTGGCTCTCGGGCTTCACCGCTGCCTCGGCCAGGGCGGCGGTGGAGCCGATCGGCCTGCTGCCGGTCGCCGGCACCGACCTGCTGATGCCGCCCGGACTGGCCGACGCCTTCACCGGCTACCGCCGCCCGGCCGAGCCCGCGTACGCGCTGCTCGCCGGGATCGACGGGCTGCACCTGCTGCACCGCGACCTGTCCCGGCTGATCGACCCCGCCGACGCGGGGCGTCCCGTCCCCGGTGCGAAGGCGGGGCGGGTGCTCGGGGGAGAGACTGACTCACCCTGCCATCTCGTCGTCGACCGGGGCCGGATCGTCGGCTTCTGGGAGTACGACACCGAACAGCAGGAGATCGTCCGCCAGCTGTTCGTCCCCCAGGACGCCGCACTGAAGCACGCCATCGCGCGCACCGAGGCGTTCGTCAGGGACCAGCTCGGTGATGCGCGCGGGTTCAGTCTGGACTCGCCGAAGAGCCGCGCCCCGAAGATCGCCGCGATGCGCGCGGGGTAGGCAGCAGCCTGCCTGGTCCGTGGTCGCGAGCCACCGGGACGCAAACGCGTCCGGCGTGACCTACGGAGGTGCGGAGCAGTCGAGCGCGCGCCCCTCATCGCCTCCCACGCTCCCACCAGGGAAGGTTTCCAGGTCGTCGCCGAGGTCAAGAACCGTGGTGTGGGGACCTGCTCGTACGGGTGCCGGTCCGGCGGAGTACGGTGTCCTCCTGGACGGACAGTTGCACACCGACCTCTCCAGGCGGATAGTCTTCGCTCCACGGCCCTGGTGCCTTCCAAGGGGTGGGAAATGAATCAAATGCAGCATGTGCGCAGCAGGCCGCGGGTTCCCGCGGTCCAGTGCGGCACAGGTACGGCGAGCCGGCGGCTCGACCGTCACCTCGCCGTGCTCGGCGCACCTGCGCTCCCGCAGGTGGACGTGGCGGAAGCGGTCGGCCTGATAAGGGAGCTGACGCCCCGTGGGGTCAGCTCTCCGGCGGCTCGCCCCAATCGGGGCGCCCGTATGGTGCTGCTCGCACCGCTCAAGCGCCTCACCCGCTCGCTCTTCGGCGGCCGCAAGTAGGTCGCCGCCAGCCCGGTCGTGACTCCATGGTCACGGCCGGGTTTGGCGTGCTCTCGTTCCGATCTCCATGATCGGCCTGCATAAGCGCCGTGAGTCGCGCGAATGAAAGGCATGTGAACAGCCACGATCTACCGGCCGGTAGCCGGTAGTTATGGATCATCGGGGCTTTCAGGGTCGAACACTCGTCGGGCGGGAAGGGTTACCTCCAAGAGTGTGTACGAGCTGGCGGAGGTGCACGTGAAGGTAGGGCTCGTCACGCGGGAGTTCCCGCCGGACGTCTACGGTGGGGCCGGGGTCCATGCGGAGTTCCTGGCGCGGGAGTTGACCGGTCTGGTCGATCTGGCCGTGCACAGCTGGGCCGGCCCGGGGCTGCCCGGCGAGGCGGCGGGGGCGGCAGAGGGGGCGGGGGTGCGGCGGCATCCGGCGGCGCCCGGGCTGGAGGACGCCAACCCCGCGCTGCGCACCCTCTCCGTCGATCTGGCCGTTGCGGCCGCCGTCGCGGACCGCGACCTGGTCCACTCCCACACCTGGTACGCGAACCTGGCCGGGCATCTCGCCAAGCTCCTCTACGGCATCCCGCATGTGCTGACCGCCCACTCCCTGGAGCCCCTGCGCCCGTGGAAGGCCGAGCAGTTGGGCGGTGGCTACGCCGTGTCCAGCTGGATCGAGCGCACCGCGGCGGAGGCGGCCGACGCGGTGATCGCCGTTTCCGCCGGGATGCGCCGCGACCTGCTCGCCTGCTACCCGGCCCTTAGCCCGGAGCGCGTGCACGTGGTCCACAACGGGATCGACACCGCGCTCTACCGCCCCGATCCGGGGACGGAGGCGCTGCGGCGGCACGGCATCGACCCGTCCAGGCCCACCGCGGTCTTCGTCGGACGGATCACCCGGCAGAAAGGCGTGCCGCATCTGCTGCGTGCGGCACGGCAGTTCGACCCGTCGATCCAGCTGGTGCTGTGCGCCGGCGCTCCCGACACCGAGCAGGTGGACCGCGAGTTCCGGTCCCTCTTCGCGGAGTTGGGCGCGTCCCGGGAGCACGTCCACTGGATCCCGGAGATGCTGCCCCGCCCCGAGGTGGTGCAACTGCTCTCGCACGCCGACGTGTTCGTCTGCCCCTCGGTCTACGAGCCACTGGGCATCGTCAACCTCGAAGCCATGGCCTGTGGCACCGCCGTCGTCGCTTCGGCCGTCGGCGGCATCCCCGAGGTCGTCGCTGACGGGCACACCGGTCTGCTGGTCCCCTACGACGAGCAGCAGCCGGAGCAGTTCGAGAAGGCGTTCGCCGAAGCCGTCAACGGTCTCGCCCTCGACCCCGAGCGCGCGGCGCGCTTCGGGGCGGCCGGGAGGGCCCGTGCCGTGGCCGAGTTCGGCTGGGACGCCATCGCCCAGCGAACCGTCGAGGTCTACCGGGCCGCGCTGGACCGGAAGCATTGACGCCCGCTGGGCCAGGGCGATGTCGGAACCGCAGGACAGCAGGGCAAGTCCACAGCAGGCGTCGAGGGTCGCAGGGGAGTGTCCATGGTTGTGATATCAGGTGGGCCGTCGGTACTGGGCATCGTCCTCGCAGGCGGGGAGGGCAAGCGGCTGATGCCGCTGACCGCCGACCGGGCCAAGCCGGCGGTTCCCTTCGGCGGGGCCTACCGCCTGATCGACTTCGTGCTGTCCAACCTGGTGAACGGCGGCATCCACCGGATCTGCGTACTCACCCAGTACAAGAGCCACAGCCTGGACCGGCACATCACGCAGACCTGGCGGATGACCGGCATCCGCGGCGACTACGTCACCCCGGTCCCCGCGCAGCAGCGGCTCGGCCCGCGCTGGTACCTCGGCAGCGCCGACGCCATCTACCAGTCGCTGAACCTGGTCCACGACGAGCAGCCGGACTACATCGTGGTCTTCGGCGCGGACCACGTGTACCGGATGGACCCGCAGCAGATGCTGGAGCGCCACATCGAGTCGGGCGCGGGGGTGACGGTCGCCGGGATCAAGGTCCCGCGCAGCCAGGCGTCCGAGTTCGGCGTCATCACCACGGCGGGCGACGGCCGCCGCGTCGAGGGCTTCCTGGAGAAGCCCGCGTCGCCGCCGGGACTGCCCGGCGACCCCGACCGGATCTTCGCCTCCATGGGCAACTACATCTTCACCACCAAGGTGCTGCTGGACGCGCTGCAGCGGGACGCCGAGGACGAGGGCTCGGTCCACGACATGGGCGGCAGCATCCTCCCGATGCTCACCGAGAACGGTCAGGCCGAGGTGTACGACTTCGACGACAACCGGGTCCCCGGCGAGACCGAGCGCGACCACGGCTACTGGCGCGACGTGGGCACCCTGGACGCGTACTACGACGCGCACACCGATCTGATCTCGGTCCAGCCGGTGTTCAACCTCTACAACCGGCTCTGGCCGATCTTCACGCATCCCGCGCAGCGGCCGCCGGCGAAGTTCGTCGCGGGCGGGATGGCCGCCGAGTCGATGGTGAGCACCGGGTGCATCATCAGCGGCCAGGTCACCGGATCCGTGCTGGGCCCTGGCGTGGTCGTCGAGTCGGGCGCCGTGGTCCAGGAGTCGGTGCTGATGGACGGGGTGCGGGTGGGTCGCGGCGCGGTGGTGCGCAAGGCGATCCTCGACAAGAACGTGACCGTGCCGCCGGGCGCCGTCATCGGCGTCGACCCCGTGCGTGATCGCGAGCTCTACACGATCTCGGCCGGCGGAGTGGTCGCGCTCGGCAAGGGGCGGCGGGTGCGCTGAGCCCCGGACCTGGGATCGGTTCACCGGCCTGGAGTAGTGCGCCGGGCGGGGATGCGGGGGCGGCCATACGTTCGTGATGGTTCCGCCCGCACAACGGGCATCCCCGTCATGAGAGGGCGTCACCCATGAGCACCACGCGCCGGTCCCTTGCCGTCGCCGCCGCTGGGCTCGCGGCGCTCGCTCTGACCACCACCGCCGGCTGCTCCAGCAGCGCCAAGAGCAAGGCCGCCAGTGCGGTCAGCAGCGCGGCCGGTGTGGCCGCCTCCGCCGCCAAGGACAAGGTGTCGAGCGCCGCCTCCGGAATCAAGGCCTCCGCCTCGGCTCTGGTCTCGGCGACGGCATCCGCGACCTCGACCGCGATCCCGACCGCGGTGTCCACCGCCGTCGCGAAGAGCGTCACCGTCGGCGCGTTCTGCTCCGCCGCCGGAGCCGCCGGGGAGACCGGTCAGGGCCTGGCGGTGACCTGTACCGCGGACAGCAGTGGGAAGAACCGTTGGAAGTCCGTCGCCGTTTCCGGCACCAACGCCAACGCCGGAGCCTTCTGCGCTACGGTCGGCTCCAGTGCGACGGGAAGCAGCAACACCGCCCTCGTGTGCAAGGCCGGTTCGGACGGCCGGGACCGCTGGACCAAGAAGTAGTCCCGACTGCGTTCCCAGGGAAGGCGACGGACCGGCGGGTACGAGGACCGAGCCGAGGAGAGCGAAGCCGATGGCACTGCACAGCGGTCAGCAGGACGACAAGGGCGAGAACCTGGTTGCGGTGAACCCGTTCCTGGGAGCGGCCAACCCCGTACCGGGCATGGACTTCGCGCCGCCCAAGAACCGGTTGCCGGACGGGCCGATGGCAGCGGACACGGCGTACCAGGTCGTGCACGACGAGCTGATGCTCGACGGCAACGCCCGGCTCAACCTGGCGACCTTCGTCACCACCTGGATGGAACCCCACGCCATCGCGTTGATGGCCGAGTCCGTCGACAAGAACATGATCGACAAGGACGAGTACCCGCAGACCGCCGAGCTGGAGCGCCGCTGCGTCGCCATGCTCGCCGACCTGTGGCACGCCCCCGACCCCGAAAACGCGATCGGCTGCTCCACCACCGGCTCCAGCGAGGCGTGCATGCTCGCCGGCATGGCCCTCAAGCGCCGCTGGATGCGCCGCAACCCCGAGCGCTACGCCGCCGGCCACCGGCCGAACCTGGTGATGGGCGTCAACGTCCAGGTCTGCTGGGACAAGTTCTGCAACTTCTGGGAGGTGGAGCCGCGAACCGTCCCCATGGAAGGCGAGCGCTACCACCTGGACGCCGCCTCCGCCGTCGCGCTCTGCGACGAGGACACCATAGGTATCGTCGCCATCCTCGGCTCGACCTTCGACGGCTCCTACGAGCCGGTGTGGGACATCTGCGCCGCCCTCGACGAGTTCCAGGAGCGCACTGGCCTCGACATCCCGGTGCATGTCGACGGAGCGTCGGGCGCCATGGTCGCGCCCTTCCTCGACGCCGAGCTGAGCTGGGACTTCCGTCAGCCCCGGGTGGCCTCCATCAACACCTCGGGTCACAAGTACGGCCTCGTGTACCCGGGCGTCGGCTGGGCCCTGTGGCGCGACCGGGAGGCACTGCCCGAGGAACTGGTGTTCCGGGTCAACTACCTGGGCGGCGAGATGCCGACCTTCGCGCTGAACTTCTCCCGCCCCGGCGCTGAGGTCATCGCCCAGTACTACACCTTCCTCCGGCTCGGCCGGGAGGGCTACCGCGCCGTCCAACAGGCCAGCCGCGACGTCGCCATGTCGCTGGCCCGGCGGATCGCGGACCTCGGTCCGTTCCGGCTGCTGAGCAAGGGCGACGAGCTACCGGTGTTCGCCTTCACCACCAAGGACGAGGTCACCGCCTTCAACGTCTTCGACGTGTCGCGCCGGCTGCGGGAGCGCGGCTGGCTCGTCCCCGCCTACACCTTCCCCGACCACCTCAGGGACCTGGCCGCGCTGCGTATCGTCTGCCGCAACGGGTTCTCCGAGGACCTGGCCGACCTGCTGATCGCCGACCTGACCCGGCTGCTCCCCGAACTCCAGGCGCAGCCGGGCCCGTTGCACCGACCCGAGGCCTCGACCGGCTTCCACCACTGAACTCGACGGTCACTAGTCCACCGGCACGGTGACAGAGGAGGGGTCACCGGCCGGGGAGCCGAAGGTGAGCCGCGCGCCGCTCGGGTTGTGGCTGATGTACAGGGGGTCGACGGCGCTCACCAGCAGGGTCAGATGATGGCCCGGGGGGACGTCGTAGGCCGTCGCCTGCAGCCGGAAGTCGGCGCTGACGGCGGCTCTGGCCCTCGAAACCGTAGGGGGCCTGGGTGACCAGCCTGCCGATGCTGCCTCTGGCGGCGGTCGATGTGATGCCTTGTCAGCGGGACGAATCGGGCGGTGCCCGCGCTCAGGGCCAGAGTAGCTCGCGTGTCCAGCTCGGGTGCGGGTCCGACGCCGATGCCGACGCCAGCTCCGAGGCCAGGTCCGATGTCGGATCCGATACCGCCGCGGCCGGGGCGTCGAGCCGGTAGCGGAGCCGGATGTGGCCGCGGGCCGGGTCGCCCTGCCAGAACTCGACGGCGGTGGGGCGCAGCATGAACAGCGCGTGTCCGGGGTCGACGAGTCCCGGGTCGGCGGCGATGCGCGCGTGGGCTTCGGCGAAGGCGCGCGAAAGCAGGGCCGGGTCGGCCAGCGGCCGGCTCTGCCGCCCTACGAGCGTGGCCGCCCGGGAGCCCGGCAGCCGGGACAGGAAGTCGGCGGCGGCCACCTCCGCGCCGGCGCGGACGACGGGACCGCGCAGCCGGATCTGCCGTCCCTGCTCGCGCCAGTGGAAGCCGAGCGCGGCCTGCGGCCGAGCCGCCAGCTGGCGGGACTTCGGGCTGTCCGCGCAGGTGGCGAAGCTCCAGCCGTCGGGCCCCGCGTCACGCAGGGCGACGACGCGCAGGTCCGGGCACCCCGCGTCGTCGACGGTGGCGAGGGTCATCGCGTGGGGTTCGCTCACGCCGTCGGCGACGGCCTGCGCCAGCCAGGCGAGGAACAGCGGAAACGGTTCCTCAGGGGCCTGCTGCGGCTCGAATCCGGGGAGCGGTCCGCTGAGCATGGGGACACCGAAGAGCAGCTCGCGAACCTTCGAGAGCCCTGGGTCACTCCGGTCCATCGCTGCTCCCTCTGGTTCGTCGCGTGGTCGTCGCGTGGTCGTCGCGTGGTTCGTCGCGCCGGCGCGTCGCGAAGGGTTCCTGCCCGGGACAGGCGGACATCGTAACGGTCCTTCGAGTGACGGGCGGTCAGTGGCGGGCAGTCAGCCGGCGTGCGCGCCGTTCGCGCCGAGCGCGGCGGCGATCGAGCTCGCCAGCCGGTCGAGGTAGTCCTGTGGGAGGGGGGTTCGCACCACGGCGAGGCGCCAGTACAGCGGGCCCGCGATGAGGTCCAGGGCGAGGTCGGGGTCGGTGTCCGCGGGCAACTCGCCGCGTCCGACGGCCTTGCGGACCAGCGCCGCACTGCTCTGCCGCTGGGCCTCGCGCAGGGCCACGGCCAGGGTCTCGGCGATCTCGGGGTTGCGGGCGGCCTCGGCCAGCAGGTCGGGGACGATCTGTGCGGCCAGCGGGTGGCGCAGGACCCGGGCGACGACGTGCACGAACATCCGCAGGTCGTTCCGGAGCGATCCGGTGTCGGGGAGGACAAGTCCGAGGGCGGCGACTTCGGAGACGACCTCGATGACCATGGGGAGTTTGGAGCGCCAGCGGCGGTAGACGGCGGTCTTGCCGACTCCGGCGCGGCGGGCGACGGCCTCGATCGAGAGCCTGCCGTAGCCGGTCGCGGCCAGCTCCTCGAACACCGCGCCGCGGATCGCCTCGGTCACGTCGTCGCGCAGAACGGCAGCTCCCGCGGGGGCGCGCCTGAAGGTGTCCGGCCTCGCTGCTCTCCTTGAGTCCCCTGTCAGCATGTGAGGATTGTAGCGTCACGACGAAACGGTTGCGTTCTCACGTCGCACCCCCTAGTTTCACCATTACTACGACGAGACGATACCGTTCCGTCGTGTCGGTCGGGGGCGAAGGCTTGGGAGTAGCGTGTCCACGGTGTACGAGCAGCGGGTGGCAGGTGCCGCCCTACTGGATCAGGACGCGGGGCTGAGCCCCGCCGATTTGGCGGCCAAGTACGGACTCTCGGTCAGCGGAAAGCGGCCGTCGCTGGGGGCATACACCCGGCAGTTGTGGTCGCGGCGGCACTTTATCGTGGCGTACGCTACCGCGCGGTTGACCGCGATGTACACGGCAGCGAAGCTGGGGCAGATCTGGCAGGTGATGACGCCGCTGCTGAACGCGGCCGTCTACTACCTGATCTTCGGTGTGCTGCTGGGGACCAGGAACGGGATCCCCAACTTCGTTTCCTATCTCTGTGTCGGCGTGTTCGTGTTTCAGTTCACGCAGTCGGCGGTGCTGTCAGGGACGCGGTCGATCGCGGACAACCTGGGGCTGATCCGGGCGCTGCACTTCCCGCGGGCGTGCCTGCCGATCGCGTTCACAGTGATCCAGCTGCAGCAGCTGATGTTCTCGATGGGCGTGCTGGGTGTGATCATCCTGGTCACTGGGGAGCCGGTGACGCTGCGCTGGCTGCTGCTGGTGCCGATTCTGCTGCTGCAGTCGATGTTCAACGCGGGTCTGGCGATGTTCATGGCCAGGATCGGGGCGAAGACCACCGACATGGCGCAGCTGATGCCCTTCATCATCCGCACCTGGATGTACACCTCGGGCGTGTTCTGGAGCGTCAACACCTTCACCCACAAGGCTCCGCACTGGGTCGCGTTGATCCTCGAGAACAACCCCGCGCTGATCTTCAACGACCTGATGCGGTACTCGCTGATGACCTCGGTGCCGGCGAGCAGCCTGCCCCACCACGTCTGGCTGGTCACGCTGGCCTGGGCCGTGGTCATCGGCGCCGGCGGATACATGTTCTTCTGGAAGGCGGAGGAGGAGTACGGCCGTGGCTGACACCTCGACGAGTGATGTGAACGTGGCGGCCGCGCCTGCGACCGCGGAGCCGGCAGCGAAGCCGTCCGGTGCGTCGGCGGGGCGCCCCGGGCGGGTTCCGACGGTGATCGTGGACGATGTCCATATCATCTACAAGATTTATGGGGCGGGTGCGGGGCGGGGTTCGGCGACGTCGGCGTTGTCGCGGATCGTGAAGCGCAAGGCGTCTCCGGCGTTGTCGGAGGTGCATGCGGTCAAGGGGATCAGTTTCACCGCGTACAAGGGTGAGGCGATCGGGTTGATCGGCTCGAACGGGTCGGGTAAGTCGACGACGTTGTCTGCGGTGGCGGGGTTGCTGCCGACGGCGTCGGGGTCGATCTACACCGATGGGCAGCCGTCGTTGCTGGGGGTGAACGCGGCGATGATGAACGATCTGACCGGTGAGCGGAACGTGGTGCTGGGGTGTCTGGCGATGGGCATGTCGCATGCGGAGGTGCGGGAGAAGTACCAGGGCATTGTGGACTTCTCGGGGATCAACGAGCGGGGGGACTTCATCTCGTTGCCGATGCGGACGTATTCCTCGGGTATGGCGGCGCGGTTGCGGTTCTCGATCGCGGCGGCCAAGACGCATGACGTGCTGTTGATCGACGAGGCACTGGCGACCGGGGACACCGCGTTCCAGAAGCGCAGTGAGGACCGGATCCGGGAGTTGCGCAAGGAGGCCGGGACGGTGTTCCTGGTCTCGCACAACAACAACTCGATCCGCGACACCTGCGACCGCACCATCTGGCTGGAGTCCGGAGTGATCAACGCGGACGGCCCGACCGACGAGATCGTCAAGATGTACGAGGACTACATGAAGGGCCGCAAGTAGCCCGAGTGGATACGGAGAGTCGCTGCGGGGAACCGCGCGTGACGCCGTGACAGCTCGTTGCCGCCACCCCCGGCGACGGGTTGTCACACCCGAGTCCTAAGCTAGGAGCAAGATCCGCGGGCTGTCCCTGAGATCTCGCTGGGATCTCGCTGGGATCTCGCTTGGGAGGCTGGCGTCGCCCGGGCGTGTCCGCTGTGGGCAGGCCGTGAAGATCGGTGTAGAACGGGGGGGTGGCGGTCATGACAGTGCGTCGGCAGGAGCCCAGCGCTGTACTGGACAAGGCGGACCGGGAGAACTTCCCCGTCGCCCCCTTCTTCATGCCCCCCGCGATGCGGAGCGGGTTGATGGCCGTCTACGGCTTCGCCCGGCTCATCGACGACGCCGGGGACGGCGATCTGGAGGACCCGCAGGCCACCGCGGAGCTCCTCGGCCTGCCCGGTGCCGCGCTTCCGTCCGAGGTCGGCGACGGGGCATTCGAGGTCGGCAAGGGGACGGACCAGGAGACCGGGTTCCGGCTGGCGCTGCTGGACGCGCTCGAGGCGGACCTCGACCGGGTCTTCGAGACCGTTCTCTCCTCGCCGGGCGCCGAGCCTCCGCGCCATCCGCTGATGGCCGCGCTCTGCCCGGTGGTCGACGCCCACGGTCTGACGCCCGAACCGTTCCGCGCCCTGATCCAGGCCAACCGGGTCGACCAGGTCACCACCCGCTACGCCACCATCGACGACCTGATGGGTTACTGCGAGCTCTCCGCCAATCCGGTCGGACTGCTCGTGCTGCAGCTCGCCGGGCTCGCCACGCCCGAGCGGATCCGGCGCTCCGACGCGATCTGCAGCGCCCTGCAGATCGTCGAGCACCTCCAGGACGTCGCCGAGGACCGGGCCCGTGGCCGGATCTACCTCCCCACCGAGGACCTCGCCCGCTTCGGCGTCGCCGAGACCGACCTCGACGCCCCCCATGCGAGCCCGGCCCTGCGGGCCCTGGTCGCCCACGAGGCCGCGTTCGCACGGGATCTGCTGGACGAGGGCGCTCCACTCGTCGGCAGCGTCGCCGGCCGGCTGCGCCTGCTGCTGGCCGGCTTCGCCGCCGGCGGCTACGCCGCGCTCGAGGCCGTCGCGGCGGCTGACAACGATGTGCTCGCCGGGGCGCCCAAGCCCCGGAAGGCCCGCCTCCTGCGCGAGGTGGCGGTGACGCTGGTGAGAGGAAGGTGAGTCGGCGAATGGAGGGGTCTCCACAGGTATCCCCACAGGTCATCGCGGCGTATCGATACTGCGAGGCGGTGACGGGGGCTCAGGCCCGCAACTTCTCCTACGGCATCAGGCTGCTGCCCGCGTCCAAGCGACAGGCCATGTCCGCGATCTACGCCCTGGCCCGCCGGATCGACGACATCGGTGACGGCGACTGGTCCGACGAGCGCAAGGCGGTGCACCTGGCCCGGACCAGGGAGCTGCTCGACGAGATCCGCGAGGGCTCGGTCGAGCCCGAGGACACCGATCCGGTCAAGGTCGCCCTCGCCGACGCCGCCGCCCGCTTCCCGATCCCGCTGGATGCCTTCGACGAGCTCATCGACGGCGTGGAGATGGACGTCCGCGGCGCCGAGTACCAGACGTTCGAGCAGCTGCGGGTGTACTGCCGCTGCGTCGCGGGCACCATCGGCCGCCTCTCGCTGGGCGTCTTCGGCTGCACCGACCCCAAGCGCGGCGCGGAGTTCGCCGACACCCTGGGCCTCGGACTCCAGCTCACCAACATCCTCCGCGACGTCCGCGAGGACGCCGTCAACGGCCGTACCTACCTCCCTTCCGAGGACCTCGCCCGCTTCGGCTGCGAGCAGGGCTTCGCGGTTCGTCCCGTCGTCGGCGCGGACTTCACCGGACTGGTGCGCTTCGAGGCCCAGCGGGCCCAGGCGTACTTCGACGAGGGGCTGCTGCTGCTGCCGATGCTCGACCGGCGCAGCCGCGCCTGCGTCGCTGCGATGTCCGGGATCTACCACCGGCTGCTGGAGCGCATCATTCGCGAACCGGAGGCCGTGCTGCGCGGCCGCGTCTCCCTGCCCGCATGGGAGAAGGCGTACGTGGCGGTGTCCGGGCTGGCCGGAGGGCGTGCTTCTTGAGGGCCCGTCCGCCAGGGGCGGCCTCGCGTCTCACGTTTGTCACGCAGAGTCGCCGGGGAACCACTGAGGGTCTGTTCCCTGTACAGGCAGGCACTGCGGGCACGATCAGGGAGAGGAACATGAACGGGCGGACGGCGGTGGTCGTCGGCGGGGGGCTTGCGGGAATCACTGCCGCGCTGCGCCTGGCTGACGCGGGGTCAGCGGTCACCCTGGTCGAGGCGCGCCCACGGCTGGGCGGCCTGGCTTTCTCGTTCCGGCGCGGGGACCTGTGGGTCGACAACGGCCAGCATGTGTTCCTGCGCTGCTGCGTCGCCTACCGAGGGCTGCTGCAGCGCCTCGGCGTGACCGACCAGGTCGAGATCCAGCAGCGTCTGGACGTCCCGGTGCACGACGTCGCCACCGGGCGGACCGGGTCGCTGCGCCGGGCCGGGCTGCCCGTGCCGCTGCACCTGGCCAAGAGCCTGGCGCTGTACCCGCACATGAGCACGGGCGAGCGGCTGGCCACCGGACGGGCCGCGCTGGCCCTGCGCGGCCTCGACCTGGACGACCCGGCGCTGGACCAGGAGTCCTTCGGCGAGTGGCTGCGTCGGCACGGCCAGTCGGACCGGGCCGTGGAGGCACTGTGGGACCTGGTCGGGGTGGCCACGCTCAACGCCACGGCCGAGCAGTCCTCGCTGGCGCTCGCGGCGATGGTGTTCAAGACCGGACTGCTCAGCGACCCCGGCGCGTCCGACATCGGCTTTGCCAAGGTCCCGCTGGGCGCGCTGCACGACGACGCGGCGCGTGCGGCGCTGGAACGCGCCGGTGTGCGGGTGCTCCTGCGGGCGCGCGTCACCGACGTCAAGCCGGCGGAAGAGCCGGGTCGGCACAGCGTCCTGCTGGAGGGCGAGCGGATCGACGGCGGTGCCGAGCGGATCCACGGAGTGGACTCGCTGGTCCTGGCGGTCCCGCAGGACGTCGCACACGAACTCCTGCCGCCCGGCAGCCTGAAGGAGCCCCAGCGCCTGCTGGAGCTGGAGTACGCCCCGATCCTCAACATCCATGTGGTCTACGACCGCAAGGTCCTGGACCGGCCCTTCCTGGCCGCGCTGGGCTCTCCGGTGCAGTGGGTCTTCGACCGCACCTCGCACTCGGGGCTGCGCGGTCCCGGGCAGTACCTGGCGCTGTCGCAGTCGGCGGCGCAGGCCGAGATCGAGCTGCCGGTGGCCGAGTTGAGACGGCGCTACCTGCCGGAGCTGGAGCGGCTGCTTCCGGCCGCGAAGGGGGCCCAGGTCACGGAGTTCTTCGTGACCAGGGAGCGCACCGCGACCTTCGCGCCCGCTCCGGGCTCCGCGCGCCTGCGGCCGCCTGCCCGCACGCTCACCCCGGGCGTCTACCTGGCCGGGGCGTGGACCGCCACCGGGTGGCCCGCGACCATGGAGGGCGCCGTCCGCAGCGGCACCGCCGCCGCGAGGGCGGCCCTGGCCACCGTCCCGGTGGCCGGCTCATGACGTGACGGACGCGCAGACAGGTTGGTTATGACAGCGACAGCAGCCCGGCAAGCGAACAGTCAGCACGAGAACGGAGAGGGACCAAGAGTGGTTTCGAGCCATGAAGAGACTCGCCCGGCGCGACCGGTGGATGTGCAGTCCCTGCTCGAACGAGGCAGAACCCTGTGCACTCCCGTGCTGCGGGAGGCCATCGGACGACTGGCACCGCCCATGGACCGGGTCTCCGCCTACCACTTCGGTTGGACCGATGCCGAGGGCCGCCCCACCGAGGGGGACGGCGGCAAGGCGGTCCGCCCGGCCCTCGCCCTGCTCTCGGCGCAGGCGGCGGGCGTCCCCGCCGAGGTCGGCATCCCCGGTGGCGTCGCTGTCGAACTGGTGCACAATTTCTCGCTGCTGCACGACGACCTGATGGACGGCGACGAGCAGCGCCGCCACCGCGCCACGGTCTGGACCGTCTTCGGCCCGGCCCAGGCCATCCTGGTCGGCGACGCCATGTTCGCCCTCGCCAACGAGGTGCTGCTGGAGGCGGCCGACAGGGGCGGCGCCACCGGCGTCGACGCGGGGCGCGCGGTGCAGCGGCTCACTCTGGCCACCCGCAAGCTGATCGACGGTCAGGCCCAGGACCTGTCCTTCGAGCACCGCGACCGGGTCAGCGTCGCCGAGTGCCTGGAGATGGAGGGCAACAAGACCGGCGCGCTGCTCGCCGCGTCCGCCTCCGTCGGCGCGGTCCTCGCCGGGATCGACGACAAGGCCGCCGACGCCCTGGAGCGCTACGGCTACCATCTCGGACTTGCCTTCCAAGCCGTGGACGACCTGTTGGGGATCTGGGGAGCCACCGAGGTCACCGGGAAGCCCAACTTCGGCGACCTGCGCCAGCGCAAGAAGTCCCTTCCGGTGTCCGCCGCACTGGCCGAGGGCGGCCCCGCGTCGGTCCGGCTGGCCGAGCTGCTCGCCGATCCGGAGGGACGCGGACACGAGGACGAGGAACAACTCGCGGTCCGCGCGGCTTTGATCGAGGAGGCGGGCGGTCGCGCGTGGACCGCCGACGAGGCGCGCAGGCAACACCTGACCGCCCTCGCGGCCCTCGACGAGGTGTCCATGCCCGCCAACGTTCGCGAGCAGTTCGCCTCGCTCGCCGAATTCGTCGTGGTCAGGGAGAGGTGACGTTATGACAGCAACCGCGGACGGCCGGCTCGACCCACAGTACGAAGCAGAGCCGGTCGCGGAGAGCGCCAGCACAGAGGCAGCAGCATCGGACAGCGGAACGGGGGACGAGTCCGACACCCCCGCCTCAGCCCGGGAGGTGCCGGCCCAGGAAGTGCCGGCCCAGGAGGTGGCGGCAGCGGACATGCCGGCCCCTGACGTTCGCACGCTGGCGGCCGAGACCCTGGAGCGTGCCACCGCCCACCTGCTCGGCCTGCAGGACCAGGCCGGCTGGTGGAAGGGCAACCTGGAGACCAACGTCACCATGGACGCCGAGGATCTGCTGCTGCGCCAGTTCCTGGGCATCAGGACCGAGGAGCAGACCCACGCCACCGCGGACTGGATCCGCTCCCAGCAGCAGCCGGACGGCACCTGGGCGACCTTCTACGGGGGCCCCGCCGAGCTGTCCACCACCATCGAGGCCTACGTCGCCCTCAAGCTCGCCGGCGACGACCCCGAGGCCCCGCACATGCGCCGGGCGTCCGCGTACGTCCGTGAGCGGGGGGGCATCGCCGCGGCCCGGGTGTTCACCCGAATCTGGCTGGCCCTGTTCGGCTGGTGGCCCTGGGAGCGGCTGCCGGAGCTTCCGCCCGAGGTCATCTTCCTGCCGCGGAGCTTCCCGCTGAACATCTACTCGTTCGGCTGCTGGGCCCGGCAGACCATCGTCCCGCTGACCGTGGTCTCCGCGCACCGCCCGGTCCGCGAGGCCCCGTTCGCTCTGGACGAGCTGCACACCGACCCGGCCGACCCGTACCCGGTCCGGCCGTTCGCCGCCCCGAACACCTGGGACGGCTTCTTCGAGCGGCTGGACCGGGTGCTGCACCTCTACCACCGGATGCCGGTGAAGCCGGTGCGGCGGCTCGCCCTGCAGCACGCCGCCCGCTGGATCGTGGACCGTCAGGAGGCCGACGGTTGCTGGGGCGGGATCCAGCCCCCCGCGGTGTACTCGCTGATCGCCCTGCACCTCCTCGGCTACCCGCTGGACCACCCGGTGATGGAGGCGGGACTCGCCGCCTTCGACCGGTTCACCGTGCACACCGACGAGGGCCACCGCTGGATCGAGGCCTGCCAGTCGCCGGTCTGGGACACCTGCCTGGCCGTCGTCGCGCTCTCCGACGCCGGACTGCCCAAGGACCACCCGGCACTGGTCACCGCCGTCGACTGGATGCTGAGCGAGGAGATCACCCGGCGCGGCGACTGGTCCGTGCAGCGTCCGCAGCTCCAGCCGGGCGGCTGGGCCTTCGAGTTCGAAAACGACAACTACCCCGACATCGACGACACGGCCGAGGTCGTGCTCGCCCTGCGCCGGGTCGTACACCCCGATCCGGCACGGATCGACGCCGCCGTCGAGCGCGGGGTCGAGTGGACCCTGGGCATGCAGTCCAAGAACGGCGCCTGGGCCGCCTTCGACGTCGACAACACCAGCACCCTGCCCAACAAGCTGCCGTTCTGCGACTTCGGCGAGGTGGTCGACCCGCCCTCCGCCGATGTCACCGCCCATGTGGTGGAGATGCTCGCCGCCAACGGGCAGGCGGCGGACCACAGGGTCCGCCGCGGCATCGACTGGCTGCTGCGCGAGCAGGAGGAGGACGGGTCCTGGTTCGGCCGCTGGGGCACCAACTACATCTACGGGGTGGGTTCGGTCGTGCCCGCGCTGGTCGCCGCCGGGATCCCGGCCTCGCACAGCTCGGTGCGCCGCGCCGTCCGGTGGCTGGAGGAGCACCAGAACGCGGACGGTGGCTGGGGTGAGGACATGCGCTCCTACAGCGACCGCAGCTGGGCCGGGCGCGGTACCTCGACCGCCTCGCAGACCGCCTGGGCCCTGATGGCGCTGCTCGCCGCCGGGGAGAGTGGCTCGGTCACCGACCGGGGCGTGCGCTGGCTGGCCGCCACCCAACTGCCCGAAGGGACCTGGGACGAGCCGGAGTTCACCGGCACGGGCTTCCCCTGGGACTTCTCCATCAACTACAACCTCTACCGGCTGGTCTTCCCGGTCACGGCCCTCGGCCGCTACCTCCACGGCACCCCCGAGCTGGGCGCGCAACCCGCGGGCTCCGCGAAGTCGTTCACCACCCGGATCGCCGCCGGGTTCCCCCCACCCGCTCCCACCCCCGTGTCCGGAAGGCTGCTGCCCTCCCTGACCGGGAGGCGGCTGAGATGAGGCTGCGATGAGCTCGGCGACGCAGGGACCGCAGGCGGCTGGGGTGACCCTCCTCGCCTGCGCCCTGCGCGCCGAGCTGTGGGCGCTGCGCGGGAACCGACCAGGGGCGCGGCTGCTTCTTACAGGTATGGGCGGGCAACGGGCCGGGCGTTCCGTCAGCAGTGCGCTGGCGCAAGGGGAGCGCGCGCCCGGCGCGTTCCTCTTCGCGGGCTTCGGTGCCGCCGTGGGACCAGGAATATGTCCCGGGGATGTGCTGGTTGCGACTGAGGTGCGCGATGTCGAGGGAGGGTCGACGGGGCTGCCACTGGCCGGCGGTCTCGCGGAGTCACTGCGCCGAGCGGGACTGACCGTTCACACCGGGCCGCTGTTCAGCGCCGACCGGGTGGTACGCGGTGCCCAGCGCGCCGAACTGCACGCCGCGGGCGTCCTCGGCGTCGACATGGAGACCGCCGCCGCACTGCGCGCCCTGCCCGCCGGGCTTCCGGCCGGCGCGGTCCGGGTCGTCGTCGACACCCCCGACCAGGAACTGCTCCGCCCCGGCACCCTCGTCCACGGGCTGCGCGCCTGGCGCGTCCTGCGGGCGACCGCCCCCGTCCTCGCCGCCTGGCAGCCGTCCAGGACCGGCGACAACCCGCCCAGTAGTACGCCGTACTCCAGAAAGGCCCGGTATCCACGATGACCGCGATCTCGCTCGGAATGCCGTCCACGCCGTTGAAGCCGCTTGCTGTGCGGCGGAAGAGTCGTCAGATCATGGTCGGCAGTGTGGCGG
>NZ_JBGCBY010000044.1:0-47020 GCF_041262165.1 Streptacidiphilus sp. MAP12-16 | reverse complement strand
CGGTGCCGGAGTCGAAGATCGTGGAGACGCTGATCGAGGAGGCGTTGAAGCTGGCCGAGCAGATGCAGGACGAGGGCGTCGCCTCCGGCGCACCCACCGTCGCCGTCAGTGAGTAGTAGCCACCAGGTGCCGGCCGGTCCCAAGCGCTTGCGCCCCACCCTCTTCCCATCCTGAGCCGACGGGATAGGGTTCCTCAATGCTGAGCAGTTCGGTGACGACGACCCGGGTCCTGGAACCCGGCGACCTCCCGGCTGCCCTGGAAGTGCTCGACCGCGACCCCATCGCCAACGCGTTCGTCGCCTCACGTGTCGCCGTCGCCGGGCTCGACGCCTGGCGGCTCGGCGGTGAGATGTGGGGCTGGTACGACGGCCGCCGCCTGGACGGGCTCTGCTACGCCGGAGCCAACCTCGTCCCGCTGAGCGCGGGTCCCGAGGCCGTCCGCGCTTTCGCCGAGCGTGCCCGCCGCCAGGGCCGCCGCTGCTCGTCCATCGTCGGCCCGGCCGAGTCCACCGCTCTGCTCTGGTCGCTGCTGGAACCCAGTTGGGGACCGGCCCGTGAGGTGCGCCCCAACCAGCCGCTGATGGCCACCTGGGAGCCCTCCACCGAGATCGCCCCCGACCCCCGGGTGCGCAGGGTGCGGCGGGACGAGATGGACCTGCTGATCCCCGCCTGCGTCGCGATGTTCACCGAGGAGGTCGGCGTCTCCCCGCTCGCGGGGGACGGCGGCCTGCTCTACCGGGCCCGGGTTGCCGAGCTGGTCAGCACCGGCCGCGCCTTCGCCCGCTTCGAGGCGGGGAAGGTCGTCTTCAAGGCGGAGATCGGCGCGGCCACACCGAGCGCCTGCCAGATCCAGGGAGTCTGGGTCGCCCCTGGACACCGGGGGAGAGGCCACTCCGAGAGCGGTATGGCCGCTGTGGTCGAACACGCGCTGCGTGAGGTCGCCCCGGTCGTGAGTCTGTACGTCAATGACTTCAACACCGTCGCCCGGGCCGCCTACCGTCGAGTGGGTTTCTCCGAAGTAGGCACGTTCATGAGTGTGTTGTTCTGAACCAGAGCTGCTTCTGAGCGCTTGAGGGACAGCTGCGTCAGGAGTTCCGGGAACCCGCTCGCACGGTCGCACGCCATGCATACACTCGCGCCGTCATCACCTTGAGTGACATTCCCTCCCCCGGGACGGGCTCTTCCCCGCCCGTATGTCACCTTCCCCCGAGGTGCCCTCTGACAAAGGACCGCGAGTGTCACGTACCCATCAGCGCTCCAGCCGACACGCAGGTCAGCGCGACGAACGACGCCCCGCGCAGCACCGCTCCTGGCGCCACCGGATGCGCCGGAACCGCTACGCCACCCTCATCGGCGCACTGGCCGGATTCCTCGGCCTCGCCACCCTCCTCGGCACCGCCTTCGGCGCGACCACCGCGGCCCCCGCCGCGCAGGCCCCGGCAGCGGCAGCCACCCCCAACGCGAACTGCACCCTCACCGTTCCGGCGAACCCGCTGAGCGCCAAGGGCCTCTCGACGCCCTATCAGCTCTCCGCCACCGACGCCGCCCAGGGCCCGTGCAACGAAGCCAACGTGAACCAGTCGGCGTTCGTCCAGGCCACGGTGGTCGATCCGGCAACCGGGGCACTCTCCGTCTACAACCCGCTGGTCATCGACAAGGGCACCAAGGCCGCCGCCGCCCCCGTCGTCCCCGCCCTACCCGCCGGAGCCGTGGTGGGCATCTGGTTCGGCTTCAACGGCAACAACCTCACCCTGCGCAGCCAGCGCAACAGCCTGGCGGCGGGAGGCTGCGTCAACGGATCCAACGGGTCGATCTTCGGTCAGTTCGCCTACTGCAACGCCGGTAAGTTCTTCGCCGCCGCCAACACGGCGCAGGCCGCAGGGAAGCTCACCGTCCCCGCGATCGGCACCGGCAAGGACGGCAAGTCCTGTCTGACCACCCGTGACTTCGGGCTGGTCGACCAGGACCAGAGCGACAACGTCACCTCCGACTACCTGGCCAACGCCAACGGGCAGATCGCGCAGAAGACCGCGGCCAACACCGCAGCGATGGTCGGTTCGGTGTCCCTCCTGAACGGGAGCGACAACCTGCTGCTGACCGCGTTCGTGGATCCCGCACTGGGCTGCACCGCGTTCACGGCGCCCGACCTGGCGAACCCGGGCCAGCAGGCCACCTCGCTCGGACTGGACGAGATCCAGGCGGCCAAGGCCCAGGCCGCGCCGATCGCGCTCGTCCCGCTGAACGACCCGATGGTGCAGGTCAACGCCAAGGCCAGCCGAACCAAGACCAACCTCTACCGGGTCGGGGTGGGTCAGGCCCGCCTCGGTGCCGCCAACAACGGCGATCCACTGGCCTACTGCAAGAGCCTGTCCACGCTCGGGGCCCAGCGCATCAAGGCCGACCAGCAGTTCTTCGCGGCTGCTCCCTCACCGCAGGCCGGACAGAACCTGTTCGACTTCCTGACGGCGCGGCTCGCGGCGTCACTGACCAACCTCAACTGCCCGCAGGCCGCGGCACCTGGCGCGAGTGCCTCGGCGAGTGCGTCCGCGTCCGCGTCGAGCAGTGCCTCGACCAGCGCGTCGGCAGTGGCGTCGGCAAGCGGTACGCCGATGATGAGCGCGCCGGCGTCAAGCGCGCCGGCCTCGGCCCCGGCGTCGGTCGGCGCCTCGGCTCCGGCATCAGCGTCCGTCCCCGCGGCGCCTTCGGTCCCGGCCAAGACGACCCCCGCCCGCCCCAGCCCTGTCGTCGGCTCCGCGACCGCGGTCGCGGCGCCGATGATGAGTGCGCCGGCGCCTGCGTCCGCGCCGGCGTCGATGGCAGCCGCCATGAGCCCTGCGCCCGCAACGGGCCCGGCCATCGGGATCCCGGTCTCGGCGACCTCCCAGTCGGCCCCCCGGGTCGTTCCTGCGCATGACGTCGTCCCGCAACCCAGCGCGGTCGGCACGGTCCTCGGCAACGCGGCCACCATGCCCGCCACCATGACGACCGCCGCGGGCGCCGCCACCCGCTCGGCCGCTCCCGCCGCCTCCGCCGTCCGTTCCGCAGCCGCCACCGGAGTCCTGGCCAAGACCGGCGCCTCCAGCACGACGCTGCCGATCATCGGCCTCGCCGTGTCCCTGCTGCTGCTCGGCCTGTCGGCCTTCCTCCTGGTCGGGCGACGTCGGCCGCGATGACTCTCCGTCGGCCACGGGCGCGGGAGACTGTCCCGCCCCGTGGCCGACCGGGTACCGTGCGAGGCGATGAACGACGTCACGATCGAGCCATTCGACCTCGCCGGGCGGGCAGCGGAGGCCCTGGCGGTGCAGGCCGCCGCTTTCGGCCTGACCAGTGAGGAGGTCTCGGTACGGCTGCAGATCGTGGGACGGCACGCCCTCGCCCCCGGGGTACGCGCCTTCGGCGCGGTGGCGCGGAGCCGTCCCGGCGACTTCGGACAGTTGGTGGGCTTCGGCTACGGGATGCCCAATGACCGCTCCCACTGGTGGAGTTCCGTCATCGAGCCGCATCTGGAGGCCAACGGGAACGGCTTCTGGCTGGACGACTCCTTCTCCGTCACCGAACTGCACGTGCACCCCGAGTACCAGGGGCTGGGCCTCGGTCGACGCCTCATCACCACCCTCTGCGCGAGTACGCAGCTGCCGCGGACGATCCTGTCGGCCATCGACCGGGAGACCCCGGCCCGGTCCCTGTACCGCTCGCTGGGATACCGGGACCTCGCCCGCCACGTGATGTTCCCGAACACGGCGGTCCCCTACGCGGTGATGGGCGCTCCGCTGCCGTTCCCGCCCCGCTACTGAGCGCCCCGCGCCGACCCGACTCCACCGATCCCGTGTCGTGAGCGCTTCGTCAGCGCTGTGCCGGCAGGGTCGCGAGCAACTGGAAGCCGGCCTCCGACGGCTCTGCCGTCAGCGTGCCGCCGGCCTCGACCAGACGTTCCGTCAGCCCCCGCAGCCCGTTGCCGTGCCCGTTCGCCGACTGCGGGCGGCCCGCGCCGTCGTCGCTGATGCTCAGCCGCACCGGGTCCGTGTCGCGATCGATCCGGATCTCGCAGTGCCGGGCGCCGTTGCTGTGCCGCACCACATTGGTCACGCCCTCCCGGACGACCCACGCCAGCAGGCCCTCGGCCTGCGCCGGCAGCGACGGTCCCGACTCCCGTACCACCGGCTCGATCCGGGCCGCGCTGAGCAGCGAGCGCGCACGCTCGAGTTCCTCGGCGAGCCCGGTCTCCCGGTAGCCGCTGACCGCCTCGCGGATCTCGGCGAGGGCCTTCCGGCTGACCTGTTCGATCTCCTCCGTCTGGGCCAGGGCCGCCTCCAGGTCGGTCGGCGCGAGCCGCCGCACCACCTCAGCCTTGAGCGCGATCACGGACAGGCTATGGCCGAGCAGATCGTGCAGGTCGCGGCTGAACCGCAGCCGCTCCTCGGCGACCGCGACCCGGGCCAGTTCCCGGCGGGTCTCCCGGAGTTGGGTCACCACGGTGAAAAGCTTGAGCATCACGAAGACGATGGCGCCCGGCAGGAAGGTGCTCCAGAGGGCGCTGGGGATGCTGCTGCTCTGCCCGCGCATGTAGGCGGTGAGGCCCGCCAGCGCGGGCACCCCGATCAGCACGAGCGGCCCGCCCCGGCTCGGCACCACCACGGCGCAGGCGATGGCCAGGAGCGAGTAGAGCACCAGCCCGTGCGGCAGGGATCCGGCCAGAGCACCGGTGACCGGCACCATCACCAGGGCCAGCGCCGTCGGCACCCGGCCGTCCTGGACCCGGGGCTGGAAGGCGGTGAGGACGGTCGCGCAGTAGAGCAGAGCGAACAGCCCCAGCCCGCACATGGCGGCGACGGGGCGCGGGTACGCCCCGTCCAGGACCGCGAGCAGCGGGCTGAGCGCCAGCAGCACCCAGGGCAGCAGGGCGTAGGGGTTGAACCCGCGGATCTTCTCGATCTCCTCGTCGGTGATCCTTTTGCGGGGGGGACGGCCGGCCACGGGCGGGGTCCTCTCGTGGGGACAGGCTCTCGGCGGAGGGTGAGTGCGAGGTGTTGCGAGGTCTTGCGGACGAGCGGCACCGCTCACAGCATCGCGGCGAACTCCAGGTACAGCGCGGCGGTCCTGGCGTCGCCGACCTCCAGGCTCCACAGCCCGGCCTCCACGGTGCGGAACAGGGTCCAGCCGCGCAGCCGGTCCCGGTCGACCTCGACCGCGTCGGACAGACGCTGGAGCCTGCGCCGGGCGGCCGCCTCCGGTCCCGGAACCCCGGCCAGGGTCTCCAGCCGGTCCTGGGCGAGCCAGGCCAGGTCGTAGGCCCGCTCGCCGACGAGCGGTTTGGGATCGATGGCGAGCCAGGGGGAGCGTTCGGCGGAGAGCACGTTGCCGTGGTGGAAGTCCCCGTGCAGCAGCAGCTGTTCGGGCTCGCCGCCGAGCAGGTCGTCGGCGGTGGCCAGGGCCTCGTCCAGCAGCGGACGCAGCTCGGCGGCGCTGGGCAACTCCCGGCGGCGGTTCATACTCTCGCACAGGGCGGGCACGTAGTCGGCGACCAGAGTGAACGGGTGGTCCTCCGGTGGCGCGACCCACAGCCGCTGGATCGTCCCCGCGGCTTCCAGCATCGCCTTGCTCTCGGCGAGGGACAGCAACGGCACCTCACCGTTCAGGCGTTCCAGCAGCATCGCGCCGTCCTCGGGGGCGGCCTCCAGCAGACGGACGGCGCCGCGCCCGTTCCAGTGCGCCAGGGCGGCGTGTTCCTGGGCCGACTCGGGCGAAGGCAGTCCCAGCTTCAGCACGGCTGGTGTGCCGTCGGCGCGTCTGACGTACAGGACCAGGCTGAGCTGGCCACCCGGCTCGACGACCCGTTCCACGGTGAGGTCCCAGCGCAGGAGACAGGTCGTCACCAGCGCGTGCAGCGAGCCGAGCCAGGCCGCCCCCCGTGCCCCGTCCCAGGCTCGGACGGTCTCCTGGAGTCGGGCGGGAATGCTGATCTGCTGGTCTGCTGCCGACATGCTGGCCTTTCGTTCGCTCGCCCCCGTGGTGGTGCACCCGACCATTGTCAGCCATGCGGGAGGCCGGGGAAGGCACTGCCGGTGCCGCTCCAGGCGAGGGTGTCCAGCGCGGCCTGCCGCAGTGACGTGGCCACCGAGCTGCGAAGAGGCCCGGTCGTGGCCTCGACGGCGTTGGCGTAGACGGCCGAGATCCGGTCCTCGATCAGGGCCGCGAGCCGGACCGCCGAGCCGGTGTCGGTGACCGGGGCCGGCAGCTCGTAGGCGGGTGCCGCAGCGGCCGGGGCAGCGCCGGCGGCGCTGATCCGCTGCTGCAGGGCGCCGCGCCGGGACCGGTGTGCCTGGTAGGCGGCGTCGGCCTGGGCCCGGCGGTCGCCGTCGAGCTGCGCGCCGATGACGCCGTAGCCGTAGACGGCGGCGTCCTCGGCTGCGAGCGCAGCCTGCAGTGCGGCGAGTGCCGCGGGCGGCAGGGTCGTGGTCAGGGGTGCGGCCGCGGACGTGGCCGGAGCGCTGCCACCGAGCCGGACCGCGTGCTGCGCCCCGCTCGCGGCGATGGAGGCGAGCAGCCGCGCCAGGGCGGGGGAGGCCGTGAGCAGGTCGGCGGTGCGCCCCTGGGCGGTGGTGCGTTCGGCCGACGCGAGTGCGGCGAGAGCCGCGGTGCGGGTGCCGGGCACGGGCGTGCCGGTCGCGGTCTGCGATGCCGTCTGCGATGTCGCCCGCAGGATGCCGGACGACGCGGTCGGCCCCGGGTTTGCGGACGCGCCGGCGGTCGGCGTGGCGGAGATGCCGAGCGCCGAGGCGTGCGCGGCCAGTTCCACGCGCAGCGGGTGCAGCGTGGTGCCGAGCGCCGGGTAGCCGGTCAGGGTGGCGTCGTAGCGGGCGATCAGTGCCTCGGTCGCCCGCAGGGAGCGGGTACGCACGGGCGTGTCGGGGTCCGCCGCGTCCACCGACCGGGCCGGGCGGCCGCCGGTTGGCGTGGTGCTCCTGGCGGTGGTGTCGCTGCAGGCGGAGAGCAGGCCGATCAGCCCCACGCCGAGCAGTGCGCGACGGCGGGGTCCGGGTACGGAGAAGGTCACGATCACGGACGCTACCGCCTGTTCCTCCGGCGTGGACACCGGCCCTGAAAAGTCTCCGAATCGGCACTTGGGGGCAGTACCGGATAGGCTGTGGGCTGTTCTTTGCGACCTTCCGACAACAGCAGACGCGGCCGAGGAGTCACCCGGATGAGCACGACCCTGAACGACCGGCTGCATGTTCTGCTGGAACCCCTCGCTGTCACAGCGGGCGTGGATCTGGAAGAGGTCACCCTCAGCAAGGTCGGCGGGCGCCGCGTCCTGGACGTGACCCTGGACGCCGACGGCGGGGTGGACCTGGACACCGTCGCTGAACTGAGCCGCGCGTTCGGCGAGGCCCTGGACGGCCCCGAGGGCACGGCAGTGCTGGGCGACGGCGAGTACCGGCTGGAGGTCGGCTCCCCGGGTGTCGACCGCCTGCTGACGCTCCCCCGGCACTGGCACCGCGCGCGTACCCGCCTGGTCAAGGCGCAGCTCGGCGCGGGCGGTGAGGTCACCGGCCGGGTCCTCGAGTCGGACGAGGACGGCGTCCTCCTGGAGATCCCGCCGGTCAAGGGCCGGGGCAAGGCCACCGAGCGCCGCCTGGCGTATGCCGAGATCGCCAAGGCGCGGGTGCAGGTGGAGTTCAACCGCAAGGGCCTGGACGACGCGGACGAAGCAGACGACGCAGAAGACGTAGACGACGTAGACGGCGTAGAAGACGCAGACGTCGAGCCGGACGAGGCGTAGCGCCACCGCAGTACCCCGAAGACACAGCAAGAAGAAGAGGAGGCGTAGCCGTGGATATCGATATGAGTGCCCTGCGCAGGTTGGTGCAGGAGCGGGAGATCAAGTTCGACCTGCTGGTCCAGGCGATCGAGTCGGCCCTCCTCATTGCGTACCACCGCACTGAGGGCTCGCGGCAGAAGGCCCGCGTGGAGCTCAACCGCGAGACCGGCCATGTGACGGTCTGGGCCAAGGAGGACGCGGACGAGGTCGCCGAGGGCGCCGTGCCGCGCGAGTTCGACGACACCCCGAGCGGCTTCGGCCGGATCGCGGCCAGCACCGCCAAGCAGGTCATCCTGCAGCGTCTCCGCGACGCCGAGGAGGAGCTGACCTTCGGCGAGTACGCCGGGCGCGAGGGCGACATCGTCTCGGGCGTGGTGCAGCAGGGCAAGGACCCGAAGAACGTCCTGGTGGACATCGGCAAGATCGAGGCGATCCTGCCCGCCCAGGAGCAGGTCCCCGGCGAGGAGTACAAGCACGGGCTGCGGATCAAGTGCTACGTGGTGGCGGTGCGTCGGGGCGTTCGCGGCCCGTCGGTGACCCTGTCGCGCACCCACCCCAACCTGGTCCGGCAGCTGTTCGCGCTGGAGGTCCCGGAGATCGCGGACGGCTCGGTGGAGATCGCCGCCATCGCCCGCGAGGCCGGTTTCCGCAGCAAGATCGCGGTGTGGACCGGCAAGGCGGGCCTGAACGCCAAGGGCGCCTGCATCGGTCCGATGGGCGGCCGGGTGCGCGCGGTGATGGCCGAGCTGCTCGGCGAGAAGATCGACATCGTGGACTGGTCGGACGACCCGGCGGAGATGGTGGCCAACGCCCTGTCCCCCGCACGGGTGACCCGGGTCGAGATCGTCGACTACGACACCCGCTCCGCACGGGTGACCGTGCCGGACTACCAGCTGTCGCTGGCGATCGGCAAGGAGGGCCAGAACGCCCGCCTCGCCGCCCGGCTCACCGGTTGGCGCATCGACATCCGCCCCGACGTCGAGGCGGCGGGGTCCGCGGGCGCCGACGGAACGGACGCCCCTCGCCGGGACTGACCGGGCTCTTTCGGAGTCCCGGTTTCGAGTTGCGGACATCGGGCCCTTATCAACAGGGTCGGAGTGAAGACCACCAGAGGGGTAGACTTGGACGTGTCTGGCCGGACGCGTGACCGTTCATGCCCGAAACGCACTTGCGTCGGGTGTCGGAAGCGAGCTGCCAAACATGACCTGCTGCGTGTGACGGCGGTCGAGGGCGAATGCGTCCCCGATCCCCGCGGCACGCTGCCCGGCCGGGGCGCGCATCTGCACCCCGTGTCGGGGTGCCTTGACCTGGCGCTGCGCCGCCGGGCGTTCCTGAGGGCGTTGCGCCTCCAGGGGCCGCTCGACACCGCGGCACTTCAGCGGTACGTCGAGGCACTGCCGAGGGTCTGAGACACGACAGAGCACGGAGCTGCCGCACCCATGTGCGGGGGCCGAGCAACAGGTACCTCGCGAGTTCGAAAGTAGGTCGAGATTGCGATGAGCACTCGATGAGTACGCGATGAGTACGAGCATGAAGTAGCGACGGTCCGGCGGAACACCCGGACCTAGAAGGAGCGAAGTGGCTAAGGTCCGGGTATACGAACTCGCCAAGGATTTGGGCGTTGAGAGCAAGGTCGTCATGGCCAAGCTCCAAGAGCTCGGTGAGTTTGTTCGTTCGGCGTCCTCGACGATCGAGGCGCCTGTGGTACGAAAGTTGGAAGTTGCCTTCGGTGGGGCCGCGAGCCCTGCGAAGCCCGCGTCGGCGAGCAAGCCGGCGCCCCCCAAGCCTGCCGGGTCCGCGTCCGCGGCACCCCGGCCTGGCGCCCCGCGCCCCGCTGCGCCGCGTCCGGCCGCCGCACCGCAGCCTGCTGCTGCGGCACCGGCCGCGTCTGCCGCGCCGCGTCCCGCCGCTGCACCGGGTCCGCGTCCGGCGCCGCGTCCGGCCGCGCCCGCTGCCGAGTTCTCGGCACCGGCTCCGGCCACCCCGGCTCCGGCCACCCCTGCTCCGGCCGCGCCTGTCGCGCCCGCCGCCGCTGAGGCTCCGGCCGCTCGTCCCGCCGCTGCGGGCCCGCGTCCCGGTGCTCCCGCGCCGCGTCCCGCCGCGACTCCGGGCGCCCGCCCGGCCGGCCCGCGTCCGGGCAACAATCCCTTCACGTCCAGCAACACCGGCATGTCCCGTCCGGGCGCCCGTCCGTCCGGCCCCGGTGGCGAGCGTTCCGGCGCTCCCCGGCCCGGCGGCGACCGTCCCGGTGCCCGTCCGGCCGGTCCCGGTGAGCGTTCCGGCGCTCCCCGGCCCGGTGGCGACCGTCCCGGCGCGCCGCGTCCTGGTGCGGAGCGCTCCGGCGCCCCGCGTCCGGGTGGCGACCGTCCCGGGGCTCCGCGTCCCGGTGGCGACCGTCCCTCCGGTGGCGCTTCGCGTCCCGGCGGCGACCGTCCCGGTGCTCCCGGTGGGATGCCCCGTCCGCAGGGCGGCCCCCGCCCCGGCGGTCCGAGCCCGTCCGGCATGCCGCGCCCGAACCCGGGCATGATGCCGCAGCGTCCCGCGTCCAACGGCGGCCCCGGCGGCCGTCCCAGCGGCCCCGGCGGCCGTGGCCCGGGTGGCCCCGGCGGCCGTCCCAGTGGTCCCGGCGGCGGCGCCGGTGGCGCGCGTCCCGGCTTCCAGGGCCGTCCGGCCGGTCCGGGCGCTCGCCCGGCCGGTGGCGGTTTCGCTGGTCGTCCCGGTGGCGGCGGTGGCGGCGGCTTCGGTCCCCGTCCCGGTGGCTTCGGCGGCCGTCCTGGTGGCCCGGGTGCCCGTGGCGGCACGCAGGGTGCCTTCGGCCGCGGCCCGAACGGCCGTCCGGCGCGTGGACGCAAGTCGAAGCGCCAGCGTCGTCAGGAATACGAGTCGATGCAGGCGCCGTCGATCGGTGGCGTGATGCTGCCTCGCGGCAACGGCCAGACGGTCCGTCTGTCGCACGGCGCTTCGCTCACCGACTTCGCCGAGAAGATCAACGCCAACCCGGCGGCGCTCGTCTCGGTGATGCTCAACCTCGAGCAGATGGTCACCGCGACCCAGTCGGTCCCCGACGAGACGCTGCAGCTCCTCGCCGAGGAGATGGGCTTCGTCCTGGAGATCGTCAGCCGTGACGACGAGGACCGCGAGCTGCTCGAGTCCTTCGACATCGACTTCGGCGAGGACGAGGGCGACGAGGACATGCTCGTCGCGCGTCCGCCGGTGGTCACCGTCATGGGTCACGTCGACCACGGCAAGACCCGCCTGCTGGACGCGATCCGCAAGACCAACGTGGTCGCGGGCGAGGCCGGCGGCATCACCCAGCACATCGGTGCCTACCAGGTGGCCGCGGAGGTGAACGGCGAGGAGCGCCGCATCACTTTCATCGACACCCCCGGTCACGAGGCGTTCTCCGCCATGCGTGCCCGTGGTGCCAAGTCCACCGACATCGCGATCCTGGTGGTCGCGGCCAACGACGGCGTCATGCCGCAGACGGTCGAGGCGCTCAACCACGCCCAGGCCGCCGGCGTGCCGATCGTGGTCGCGGTCAACAAGATCGACGTCGAGGGCGCCGACCCGACCAAGGTCCGCGGTCAGCTGACCGAGTTCGGCCTGGTGGCCGAGGAGTACGGCGGCGACACCATGTTCGTCGACATCTCCGCCCGTCAGGGCCTCAACATCGACCAGCTGCTCGAGGCCGTCGTGCTCACCGCCGACGCCTCGCTGGACCTGCGCGCCAACCCGGAGCAGGACGCCCAGGGCATCGCGATCGAGGCCCACCTGGACAAGGGTCGCGGCGCCATGGCGACCGTCCTGGTCCAGCGCGGCACGCTGCGCGTCGGCGACTCCATCGCCGTCGGTGACGCCCACGGCCGTGTCCGGGCCATGCTCGACGAGAACGGCAAGAACGTGCTCGAGGCGGGTCCGTCCCGTCCGGTGCTGCTCCTCGGTCTCACCTCGGTGCCCCGCGCCGGCGACAGCTTCATCGTCGTCGACGACGACCGCACCGCGCGCCAGATCGCGGAGAAGCGTTCGGCCCGTGACCGCAACGCCATGTTCGCCCGTCGCCCGATGCGGATCTCCCTGGAGAACCTCGACAAGGCGATCGCGGCCGGCGGCATCCAGCAGCTCAACCTCATCATCAAGGGCGATGTCTCCGGTTCCGTGGAGGCCCTCGAGGACGCGCTGGTCAAGCTGGACGTGGGCGAGGAGGTCGAGCTCCGCATCCTGCACCGCGGTGTGGGTGCGATCACCGAGTCCGACGTGGACCTGGCCATGGGCTCCGACGCCATCATCATCGGCTTCAACGTGCGCGCCGAAGGCCGCGCCCGTACGGCAGCCGAGCGCGAGGGCGTCGACGTCCGCTACTACTCGGTCATCTACCAGGCGATCGAGGAGATCGAGGCTGCGCTCAAGGGCCTGCTCAAGCCGGAGTACGAGGAGGTGCGCCTCGGTTCCGCGGAGGTGCGCGAGGTCTTCCGCTCCAGCAAGTTCGGCAACATCGCGGGTGTCATCGTCCGCGAGGGCCTGCTGCGCCGCAACGCCAAGGCACGCCTCATCCGCGACGGCAAGGTCGTGGCGGAGTCCCTCACCATCGAGGGTCTGCGCCGCTTCAAGGACGACGCGACCGAGGTCCGCGAGGGCTTCGAGGCCGGTGTCACCCTGGGGTCGTTCAACGACATCAAGGTGGACGACGTCATCGAGACCTTCGAGATGCGCGAGAAGCCGCGCTCGTAAGTCGCAGTGACGGTCGGGGTCGGTCGGCAGATAATCTTGTCGACCGGCCCCGGCCGCGTTCAGTACGGTGGCGGCTCCACCCCTTCAAGGCCTCACAGGTCGGCGTGACCTGTTCACCCATGTTCGTAGGAACACTGACCTTCGACCTGCTCCTCGGCGACGTCCACTCGTTGAAGGAGAAGCGTTCGTTGGTCCGGCCGATCGTGGCCGAACTGCAGCGCAAGTACAGCGTCTGCGCCGCCGAGACCGGCAACCAGGAACTCCACCGCAGGGCCGAGATCGGCCTGGCCGTGGTGTCCGGGGACGCCGGTTACGTCGGCGAGGTACTGGACAGCTGCGAGCGGCTGGTCTCCGGCCGCCCGGAGGTCCAACTGCTGGCGGCCCGCCGCCGGCTGCGGGACGACGACGACGAGTAACGGCGTTGTCGAATAGGACAATCAGACATGGCATCCCTAGGTGGGTGCGTCCGGGTAGGTTGAGCACGGGCCCGGAGACCGACGGGAACACCGGTATCTTTGCGAAGCCGGGCCCACAGCACGAGGAGGACCAGTGACCGACACCGCGAGGGCGCGCAAGCTCGCAGACCGCATCCGGGTGGTCGTCGCGGAGACCCTGGAGCGGCGGATCAAGGATCCGCGCCTCGGTTTCGTGACCATCACCGACACCCGGGTGACCGGTGACCTGCGCGAGGCCACCGTCTTCTACACGGTCTACGGCGACGAGACCGACCGGGCAGCCACGTCGGCCGCGCTGGAGAGCGCCAAGGGCGTGCTGCGCACCGAGGTGGGCCGGCAGACCGGGGTGCGGTTCACGCCGTCGCTGACGTTCATCGCCGACGCCATCCCGGACACCGCCCGCCACCTGGACGACCTGCTCGTCAAGGCCCGGGCGCAGGACGCCGAGGTGCGCAGCGTCGCCGTCGGCAAGTCCTACGCCGGTGAGGCGGACCCGTACCGCAAGCCCGGCGAGGACGACGACCTCGACTCCGACGACGTCGAGGACGAGTAGCAGTGCCCGGCCAGCAGGCCGCGGGAACGCCCGCCATGACCGTGGCGGGCGTCCCCGCGCTTCCGTCCCCGCGCGCGGAGCAGTCCGCTCACGTTGCCGCAGGCCACGCCGTGGACCACAGCACCAGCCTCACCGACCGCGACTGGGACCGGGCGCTGGCCGCCATCGACCACGCCGCCTCGGTCGACCTGGTGTGCCATGTGATGCCCGACGGTGATGCACTCGGCTCGGCGCTCGCTGCCGGGCTCGCGCTGCGCTCGCTGGGCGTCGAGGTGCGCGTGTCGTTCGGTGACGACCCGCAGATCGTCCCTGGTTCGCTGGAGTTCCTGCCCGGTCAGGACCTGCTGGTGCCCGCCGCCGCAGTGCCCGACCAGCCCGAGCTGATGATCACCTTCGACGTGGCCGACGCGCAGCGGCTCGGGCTGCTCAGGCCCAAGGCCGAGGCGGCGACCGAACTGGTCGTCATCGACCACCACGCCTCCAACGGCGGCTTCGGCACGCACCAGCTGATCGACCCCAAGGCCCCGGCCACGGCCGTGCTGGTGGACGAGCTGCTGCGCCGCCTCGGGGTACCGCTGGACCGCGACATCGCGACCTGCCTCTACACCGGCGTGGCCACCGACACCGGTTCCTTCCGCTATGCGGCGACCACCCCCGCGACCCACGAGCTGGCGTCCCGCCTGCTGGCCACCGGGCTGCGCCACGACCTGATCTCCCGCCGGCTGTGGGACACCCAGTCCTTCGGCTACCTCAAGGTGCTGGCCGCCGCGCTGTCGCGGGCCGAGCTTGACCCGGCGGCGGCGGAGGGCCGCGGGCTCGTCTGGACCTGGGTGCCCAATGCCGACCTGCTGGCCCACGAGGTCCTCCCGGAGGAGATCGAGGGTCTGATCGACGTGGTCCGCAAGGCGTCCGAGGCCGAGGTCACCCTGGTCCTCAAGGAGGACCCGGACGGCAGCCTGCGCGGCTCCTCCCGCGCCAAGGGCGCGGTGGACGTCGCGGCGGCCTGCGCCGCCCTCGGCGGCGGCGGGCACGCCTACGCGGCGGGCTTCACCTCGTACGACGGCGTCACCGCCACCGTGGCGCGGTTCCGTGCCGCGCTCGAATCCAGCTGAGAGTCTGATCGTTGAAGCGCAAGGGAACCGGTCCTGACGGCCTGGTCATCGTCGACAAGCCCGCCGGGATCACCTCGCACACCGTGGTGGCCCGGATCCGCCGCCTGGCCGGTACCCGCAAGGTCGGGCACGCGGGGACGCTCGACCCGATGGCGACGGGCGTCCTGGTGATCGGCTGCGAGCGGGCCACCCGCCTGCTCGGGCATCTGGCGCTGACCAGCAAGACCTACGAGGCCACGATCCGCCTCGGCCAGTCGACCGTCACCGACGACGCCGAGGGCGACGTCACGGCCACCACCTCGACCGCGGAGGTCACCCCGGATGCCATCGCCGCCGGGGTGGCGGCGCTGACCGGCGACATCCAGCAGGTTCCCTCCTCGGTCAGCGCCATCAAGATCGACGGCAAGCGCTCCTACACCCGTGTGCGCGAGGGCGAGGAGGTCGAGCTCGCCGCGCGTCCCGTCACCGTCTCCCGCTTCGAGGTTCACCACCGTCGCGACGAGCGGGCCGAGGACGGCACCCCGTTGATCGACCTCGACGTCACCGTGGACTGCACCTCGGGCACCTACATCCGCGCCCTGGCCCGGGATCTGGGCGACGGCCTGGGCGTCGGCGGCCACCTCACCGTGCTGCGGCGCACCCGGGTCGGTCCCTACACCGCCACCGGCTCGCACACCCTGGCGGCCCTGGAGGAGTCCTTCGCCGACGCTGTCCTCCCCATCGCCGACGCCGCCGCGGCCGCCTTCCCCCGCTGGGACGTCGACGCCGAACAGGCCCGTCTCCTGGTCAACGGCATCCGCATCGACGCCCCCGGCATGGACGCCACCGACCCCATCGCCGTGTTTGACCCCGACGGCCGCTTCCTGGCCCTGATCGAGGAGCGCGGCGGCAAGGCCAAGTCGCTCGCCGTCTTCGTCTGAACCCCTTTTCGCCCTTCCTCTTTCGCCCTCCCTCAGCACCGCTGCAAACGCAGGCTCACCCGTGCGGGCGAGCGCGTGGAGTGAAGCAGGGGGGTGTGCGGGGCGCAGGGGGTCGCGCGGCCGCACGGGCGGGCAGCCTCCACCCGGGCGACCGGGCGGGGGTGTGCGGTGCGGCGGGCGGATGGAGCACTGGTACGGGTCTCCGACCCGGGTGGGCAGTCCAGGGGCGTCGCGTTCCCGGTCGACCACGAGGGAACCCTGCTGACCAGCCACGAGGCCGTGGACACGCTCACGGCGATGCTACTGACCTGGCCGGGCGGGGCGGTTCGCCGACTCAGCGCCGACGACGTGGTCCCGCTGCCCGAGTTCGACCTCGCGCTGCTGCGCACCGACGCGGTACTCCCGCCTCTCCCGCTCGCCGACGGCCACGGCACCCGGCTGGTCACCCTCCCGCACGCCGAACACGCCCTCCAGGGCGGCGTCGCGGGTCTGGTGACGGCCCGATACGCCCCCGCCGACCGCTGGCATCTGCTCGCCGACGTGTGGCTGCTGGAACTTGATCAGGCACCCTACGGCCTGGCTCTCGAGACGACCGGAACTCCGGTTCTGGACGCCGAGACCGGCGCGGTCGTCGGCGTGGCCACCGCTGCGCTGCGCAGCCACCGGCGCGGTGCGGTGCTCGCCGTCCCCCTGCGCGCCGCCGCCGGGCACCCCGCCGTCGCCGACCTGCTGGCCCGCAACGCCGCGACGGTTCCGGCGCACGGACGGGCGCTGAACCTCGCCGGGGTCCTGGAGCTGACCGCCGCCACGCTGACCGCACTCAACGGGACCGCCGCGTGCCGGGTGGACCGGCCCGACGGACTCCTGGCCGCCTACCCGCACTGGTCCCCGGACCGCCCGGTGCAGGCCCTCGTCGGCGAACCCGGCAGCGGCCGCACGACCGAGCTGGCGGCGCTCGCCGTCCACCGGGCGCAGTCCGCCCACCGGCTGCCCACCGTGTGGTTGCGCGGCGCCGACCTGCGGCCCGACGACGGCTCGGTGCTGGACGCGGTCGAGCGGGCGCTCCAGCGCCCCCGCCCTCGACCCACTGCCGTCGGCGCTCCCTCCGAAGGCGAGGGCGACAGCCTCGCCGACCAGGTCTGCCGCCTCGCGGCCGCAGCGCACCGACCGCTGCTCGTCGTTCTCGACAATCCGGAGGAGATGCCGCTCGGGCTGCTGACCCGGCTGGGCGAATGGAGCGCAGAGACCGGTCGCCGGCTGCGCCGCACCGAGACCAGGCTGGTGGTCGGCTGCCGGCCCGAGTACTGGGAGCAGGCCGGGCCGCTGTTCTCCGCCGAGGACCTGCAGCCCCGGCTGGAGCTGGCGGATCTGCCCGCCGACATCGCCGCCGAGACCGCCCGCCGCTACGGTCTACCCCTCGCTGCGCCCTCACGGCACCCGCTCAGCCTGCGCCTGCTCGCGGAGATCCGCGCCGCCCTGCCGACCGCCGACGGCGATCACGCGGTCACCCCCGCACCTGATCAGGAGCCCGGGTGCGGACCCACCCGCGCGGAACTCCTCGGCGCGCGGATCGACCTCGCCTGCCTGCGCATCGCCGAACGCCTCTCAGCGCCCGATCCCGGCTCGGGCCCCGGGCAACGCCGCCGACTGGCCACCGCTGCCGCAGGCCGCGTCCACGAGGCCGCACGCCGGATGCTCGGACCCGGCGGCGGGTCGCTCGACCGCAGCGACTTCGACGGGATCTTCCCCTGGGCCGAGGGCTGGGCCCAGGCCGTGCTCGGCGAAGGACTGCTGGTCCCGGCAGGACCGGTCTACCGTTTCGCCCACGAGGAACTCTCCGAATGGCTCCAGGGCGGGCATCTCGACCTGGCCACCGCCCTGGACACGCTCCTCGGCGATGGCCCCGAGGCCCTGCACCGGCCTCCCGCCCCCGGCGCCGCCGTTCCGCCGCCCCATGGCGCCCACCGGCGCGGCGGCCCGCGTGGCCAGGCCGTGCCGCCGCCGCAGTCGCCGCCCCAGCCCCCGCCACCGCTGCGGCCGGTCCCGCACCACCGCATCGGACCGGTCAGGGAAGCCCTGCTCCGCCTGACCGAGCAGCAGGACCCCTCGGCGCTGGAACCCTGGCTCAGCCACCTCGTCCTCCGCCTGGACGGTCCCGAGGCCGCGCCACCCCACAGCGATGCGCACTGGTGGGCGGCCAACCTCCTGACCTCGGTGCTGCTCCGTCTCCCCGACGCCGAACCCCACCTGCCGCTGCTGCGCTCGCTCGCCGCCCGCATGGCCTCGCGCACCCAGTCGGCCCGCGGCGGAGAGCACGTCCTGCCGCTCGGCTTCTGGACGGACCTGCCGCTACCCCTCGCCGCCCGGATCGACCTGCTCCGGCTGCTGGCCCGCGGCGGCGCCCCCGAGACCCTGGACGCCGTGGCCCACCTGCTCCGTGCCGACCCGCCGACGGCGCTGCCCGCCCTCTGCCTCTGGTTCCAGGACGAGCAACTGGCCGCCTCCGCGCTGCATCTGCTCCGCACCCACCGCCGGATCGCCCTGGACGACCTGGCCGAGGCCCTGGTCGCCGCAGCCCACCCCCGGGCCGACGCGCTGCTCCGCGAGCTCGCTGTCATCGAGCCGTCCGCGCTCTGCCGCGCCGTGGACCGCTGGGCCCACGACCCCCGCCCGGAACGGCATGTCGCCGCCGCGGTGCACGCGCCGACCGTCAACCCGGGCAGTCCTGCCGACCGCGCCCTGCTCCGCTATGCCGCCGAGGCCCTGCTCGCCCGCGCGACCGAGGAGAGGCTGCACGGCGCTGCGCTTGCGGTCCTGGTCGCCGACCCGGACACCCGCGGCCGCCACCTCCCGGCCGCAGTGGCGCGCTACATCGCCGCCGACCCCATGCTCACCGCCGAGGCCCTCGCTCCCGCCCTGGACGCCCACCCGGCGCTAGTCCTCTCGGCCTTCAAGGCCCGGCTGAACCAGCCCGGCGAGGAGGCCGCAGCGATCCTCCACACGCTCGGCAGCGTTCACGCCCCCCACGCCCAGCGAGCCGCCGCACGGCTGGTCGGCGAGCACCTGTCGAGCCGTCCCGAGGCGGCCGCGCAGGTCGCGACCTGGTTGGACGCCCGCACCCGCTACGGCCCCTCCGAGCGCGCGACCCTGCTCCCTTTCGTCCGCGATCTCGCCGCCGAGCAGCCCGAACCCGTCCGCGCTGCCTTCCGTGCCGTCCTCTCCGCCCACTCCACGGCCCTCCACCAGGAACTCCTGTCAGCGCTGCGGGCAGCCGAGCCAATGCAGGGCACCGATCAGCCGCATGGCACGCTATAGGGGTCACAGTGGTACGAACGAGGAGCGGTCAGGGTGCAGCGCTGGCATGGCCTGGAGGAAGTCCCCGGGGACTGGGGGCGCAGCGTCGTCACCATCGGTTCCTTCGACGGGGTGCACCGGGGCCACCAACTGATCATCGACCAGGCGATCGCACACGCCCGCGACCTCGGTGCCCGCTCGGTGGTGGTGACCTTCGACCCGCATCCCAGCGAGGTGGTCCGACCGGGCAGCCACCCCGCGCTGCTGGCCTCGCACCGACGCCGGGCCGAGCTGATGGCGGAACTGGGCGTGGACGCCATCCTGCTGATCCCGTTCACCCCGGCCTTCTCGCACCTCTCACCGGAGGACTTCGTCCGGCAGGTGCTGGTCGACGCCCTGCACACCACTCGCATCGTCGAGGGCCCCAACTTCCGCTTCGGCCACCGCGCCTCCGGCGACGTGGCCCTGCTCGCCACCCTCGGCGAGCGTTACGACTTCAGCGTCGACGTGTGCGACCTCACCGTCCAGGGCGAGAACGGCACCCCCTTCTCGTCCACGCTGGCCCGCCGCCTGGTCGCCGAGGGTGACGTGGCCGGTGCCGCAGAGGTGCTGGGCCGCCCGCACCGGGTCGAGGGCACCGTGGTGCGCGGAGCACAGCGCGGGCGCGAACTCGGCTACCCGACCGCGAACGTGGAAACCCTGCCGCACACCGCGATCCCCGCGGACGGCGTCTACGCGGGCTGGTTGACGGCGAATCAAGAACGGATGCCGGCCGCGATCTCGGTCGGCACCAATCCGACCTTCGACGGCACCGCGCGGACGGTGGAGGCGTACGCCATCGACCGGGTCGGCCTCGACCTGTACGGGCTGCACGTCAGCGTCGACTTCCTGGCCTACCTGCGCGGCATGGAGAAGTTCGACACCATCGACGCCCTGCTCGACCGCATGGCCGTCGATGTGAAGCAGGCCCGCGAGCTCACCGACTGAGGCCGGCCGGCGAGCGACGCGGAAACACGGAGCGGGAACAGGGGGCGGAAACAGGGAAGGGAGCCGCGAGGCCCCCTTCCCTGTTCCTGCTCGACTCCCTGCCCGCCCGCTACTGCTGCGGTGGGTAGTAACCCGGAGGCGGAGGCGGCGGTGGCCCCCACTGCGGTTGCTGCTGGGGCTGGTGTTGGGGCTGCTGCGGTGCCTCCCACTGCTGCTGCGGCGCTTCCCACTGCTGTTGCTGCGGCGGTACGCCCGGCCAGCCCATCGGCTGCGGCTGGGTCCGCGGGAAGTCCGCGGCCACCATCGCCGCCAGGTCGAAGTACGCGTCGCGGGTCTTCGGCCGCATCCGCGACAGGTCCACCTCGGCCCCCGCAGACAGGTGCTCGTCGAAGGGGACCACGACCACACCCCGGCACCGGGTCTGGAAGTGCGCGACGATGTCCTCGATCCTGATCATCTTGGACGTCTCCCGCACCCCGGACACCACCGTGATGCTGCGCTGGACCAGGTCCGCGTAGCCGTGGGCGGACAGCCAGTCCAGCGTTGTGCTGGCGCTACTGGCACCGTCGACGCTGGGCGTGGAGACCACGATCAGCTGGTCCGCCAGATCCAGGACACCGCGCATCGCGCTGTACAGCAGGCCCGTTCCCGAGTCCGTGAGCACGATCGGGTACTGCCGCCCGAGGAACCCGATGACCTGCCGGTAGTCCTCGTCGTTGAAGGTCGTCGAGACGGCGGGGTCGACGTCGTTCGCCAGGATCTCCAGACCGCTCGGAGCCTGCGAGGTGTACCTCCGCACATCCATGTAGCTGCTGAGATGCGGGATCGCGGTGACCAGGTCCCGGATCGTGGCCCCGGTCTCGCGGCGGACGCGCCGGCCGAGGGTTCCGGCGTCCGGGTTGGCGTCGACCGCGATCACCTTGTCCTGGCGCTCCGAGGCCAGGGTCGCGCCGAGCGCGGTCGTCGTGGTGGTCTTTCCGACGCCGCCCTTGAGGCTGATCACGGCGATCTTGTAGCAGCTCATGACGGGCGTGCGGATCACGGCCAGCTTTCGCTGACGCTCCTCCTCGGCGGCCTTTCCGCCGAAGCGGAATCGTGAGGGTGCGGAGCGGCGCTCGTCCGGCTGCTTGCGCAGCAGCCGGTCCGAGGACAGTTCCACGGCAGCGGTGTAGCCGAGCGGCGCGCCCGGCGCGGCCCCCGGCTGCTGCTGCGGCCATCCGCCCTGCCGAGGATCGGCGACTGGCGGCGGGGCCCATTGCTGTTGCGGCTGCTGTAGCCGCTCGGCCCCGGGTGGGGGTGCCCACTGCTGTTGCTGCGGCGGCTGCTGCTCGACCGGCGGGGGTGCCCACTGCTGCGGCGGCTGCTGCTCGACCGGTGGGGGTGCCCACTGCTGCGGGGGCTGCTGCGGCTGCGGCTGCTCGGGCAGCGGCGGCGGGGTCCACGCCTGCGGCTGCGGCGCGACCTGCTGCTGCGGGAGCCACGGAGCCGGAGCGGGGGCCAGCGGCACCTCCCCAGTGGCCGGGCGGTAGGGCTCAGGAACGGGGTGAGCAGGCGGTTGGACGGGCTCGGCGGCGGCCTCCGACCCGACCTGAGGGGAAGCCGGCCAAGCGGGCGAGGGCACGGGGGCCGGCGCAGCGGGCGCCACCGGTGGCTCCGGATCGGTCTCCTGAGCCGCCGTCGCCTCCGGCTCGGACTCCGGGCGCACGACAGGTGCCACTGGTACGACGGCTGCCGGCGCGGCCGGCAGGCCCTGTTCCCGCGGCGCGACCGCCCCGAACACCTCGGGCATCTCGGCAGGCACCGGCACCGGCACCGACAGAGGCGCGGGCGGCGGACCCGTCACAGCCGGCGGACCGGGCTGCGGAGCAGCCTGCGGCACCGGGACTCCCAGCGCCGGCGTGTGCGCCGGCGCCACCACCGGCGCCTGCCCGCCGACCTGCTGGGCGTTCTGGGTGTACCAGGCCGGAGGCGTGTATTCAGGCGCGTCCGACCACTCCTCGTCCTCGTCCGGCGCATTGTCGCCGACGTAGACGCCGTCGCGATCGCTCGTCGTCACTGCTGTCCCTCTCGTTCGCCTCCGTGATGCACCAGCGTAGTCGGCGAAGCGCCCGGCTCGGCAGCCCCTCTCCCCTCCCCGGGTACCCCGCCCCTACCGCTTTGACGTCGCACCACGCTCGCCACCCACAGGGCTCGGGCGCCCGCCGCCCGGCACCTCCGCTTGCCGCGTTGCCGCTCTGACATCGGCGGCTGGCGCCGCGCGCCCAGTAGCTCCGCTACAACGGCGTCCCGGCGCCTTGCCATCGAAGGCCGCGCGGCGGAGCCGCAGAGTGTCACTGTGGCGGCGTGCGCTGACCCGAGCCCTATCGCTCCGCAGGTCGTCAGTCCACCCGCCGCGCCTGCCCCAGCACCTGCGCCTCGGCACCGGTCGGTCCTCCCTGGACAAACGCGCGCCGCCGCCGGTTCCCCCACAGGGTGACCCCGTCACCCAGATTGGACAGCGCGGCGATCTCCGACGCCGGCAGCGCCAGCGCCTTCCCCGCCAACTCCGCCTCCTGCGGCGCGATCCGCTGCACGCCCACCAGGTCCGCCGAGGCGAGCAGCCGCTCCGCGCCGGGGCCCAGGAACGGCAGCAGGGTCAGCGTCGTCTGCCAGGGGCCCGCCGACAGCCGGCTCCTGGTCGGCCGAGCGCCGCAGTCGCGTACCACCAGCACCGGTGCGGCAACGGACGCGCCCTGCGGGCCGATCCGTCCCACCGGGTGCACCGTCACACACGGCTGCCCGCCGCCCGCCGCCTGCGCGACCGGGGCCCAGGCCTGGCCGCGTCCGGTCTCCACGGCCACGCGCGCACCGGTCGCGGCCGCCCGCAGGGCGATCAGCTGCGCCGTCCACACCCCGCCGACCAGGACCACGTCGTAGGCCGTCGGCCGGAACAGGCCCAGCACGGCCGGAGCACCCTGCCCGTCGGTGCCGATCAGCACCCCGTCGTCACCGACCGGAAGCGCCATCGCGGACAACTGGTCCCTGGTGAGCACATGCTGATCCCGGCGCGGGCCGTGCAGACCGAAGCCCGCCCAGGCCCGCCTCGCCCGGCCGCCGCCTCTCGACTCGCCCGAACCCGCGGCAGATCCCGTCACAGCCACCGAACCCGATCCCCTCACCGTGTCCCACCCAACGGCAGCGTCGCCAGCACGCCCGGCACCTGCTCGTGGTCCAGTCGTACCAGCCCGACCCCGGCGCTGCGCGCCCGCGACTCCAACTGCCGGGTGACCTGCTCGAGCTCGCTCTCGCCGCGCGCCGTCACCCGCACCTGTCCGCTCAGAGCGACGGCCCCCGCCGATGCCTGACGTACCGTCAGGCTGAAGGCGCTCCCCAGCGCCGGCGTGCCCGTCAGCAGATTGACCAGGTCGGACGACCCGACTCCGGAGCCGCCTCGGGCACCTCCGGAGCCATGGCTGGACGGGGCCAGCTTCGGCCACTGCCCGACCCAGTACGTGGTGTGCCAGCGGTCGTCGCAGCGCCAGGCTCGCACCGTCTCCGCCGTACGCCGCCCGGCAGTTGTCGCCCCCGCTGCCGCGCCACCCGCGCGCAGCGGGTTCGCGCAGGTCGCCGTGGACACGGCGGCCGTCACCCCGCCCGCGTCCAGCACGACGGCGCGCAGCCCAGCCCCGACGAGTCGGCTGGCCAGCTGGTCGACGGCGCGCTGCAGCGACTTGCGGGCACCCACCTCGCCGCCGCCGCGTGCGGCGACGGCGCTGAGGCAGAGCTCGGGGTCGAGCCTGACGGCGACCCAGGTCATCCGCAGGCCCGGCGTGGAAGGCCCTTCCGGAAGCTCGCGGTAGCCCCGCGCCGCGAGCGCCTGCTCGGGCAGGTGCGGGGCCGGGGAGGGCTGGCTGTACTGCACGACCTGGATCGCGTCCACCACGATGTCGTCGACCTGGAGGCCGTCGGCGAGCAGGTCCAGCGGCAGCGGCCGGGAGCCGCGCGCGGGGCGCAGCGGCTCGTCCGGGGCTTCGACCTGGATGACGGCGGTCAGGAACGTACCGTCGCCGATCATGCCGATCTCCCGGCGCTCGCGTCGCGCCGTCGTCGAGCTGCCCTCGAACTCCACGGTGTGCTGGACGGTTCGCAGCGCGGGTTCGCACTCCAGCGCGGGAGCCATCGCCGGGTCCGTCCGGGAGTCACCCTGGACGTCCAGGGGGGCTGCGGCGGCGCGCCGTTGACGCGCCCGCAGCGCGGCGCGGGCCCGGACCAGCTCGGCGGGGGACAGGCCGTTCCGGCGCAGCAGAGCCAGCAGCACCAGCACAACGGCCGCCACGCCGCAGGGGATCAGCACGATCCGGATGGTGGCGAGGCCGATCACGACCAGGGCGGCGGCCGTCTCGACCAGGATCAACTGCGGCAGCCGCAACGGCCCCAGCCGACCCGGACGCGGCCGGATCGCCACCTGGACCGGCGCGCCGGACGGCCGGTCCTGCGGCATGGCGGGAGCGGGGCCAAAACCCCCGGTGGGCGGCCCGTACGGGCCGTCAGGGCGCTGGGAGCGCGGTGACGCGGTCTTGCTTGGCATCCCCCGGGTCAACCTCTCTGGATGGGCCCGCCGTCTGTCGACAAGCGGGAAACCGGTGGCCGGTTGGCTGATCGCAATACCGTACCCGTACGGTACGTACCGTTCGCGCGCGGACCCATAGCACTGGGACGGGGAGAGTCAACAGCATGCCATCACGCCGGAACGAGCTGAGCGCCTACACGTTTTCGCGGCGGCGCACGGTCGCCGCCTTTCTGCAACCCTCCGGCGGGGGCAACGAGGAGGACGCGCCGAAGGCGCTGCGCGCGGTGATGCCCAGCCTGGTCGTGGGCGCTCTGACGGTCGCCGGCTTCGGCGCGTACGGGATGATCAAGCCGTCGGCGCCGCTGCACTGGGACAGCGCCAACGCGGTCATCGTGGACAAGCAGACGACCACCCGTTACGTGATGCTCGGCGACCACAAGCTGCACCCGGTGCTGAACATCGCCTCGGCGCGACTGCTGCTCGGCGCCAACTCCTCGGTGGAGGAGGTCGACGACTCGGTTCTGAACTCCGGCACGGTGCCGCACGGCGCGACCATAGGCATCCCGTACGCCCCGGACAGCCTCCCCACCGCCAAGGACGCGGCGAGCGCCAAGGTGTGGGCCGAGTGCGACCGTCCGGCGAGCGGCGGACAGGGCGGCACGGACCAGAAGTTGTTCGTCCTCGGCGGAGCGGACGCCGCGAAGGTCGCCGGTGCGCGCCGGGTCGATGGGCGCCACGCCTTCTACGTCCAGGGCCCCGACGGGGCGGCGTACCTGGTCGACGCGACCGGGACGGCGCACCTCCTGGCCAGTGGCGCGGACAACAGCGCCAACACGCAGCTCTCGTCGGTGACAGCGGCCGGCGCGAGCAGCAGCCCGAGCCCCGGTTCGGGGTCGAGCTCCGGAAAGAACAAGAAGGGGAAGCAGGGCGCGGGGACCCCCGCCGCCTCTCCTTCCACCACGCCGTCCCAGCCCGCCGCGAGCCCCTCCTCGGCCGCCGGTTCGTCCTCCTCCATGCTCCTCGCCACCGCCGCGTTCGGTGCGACGGTCGGTCAGCCGCAGGCCGTCACCAAGGAGTGGCTGGCCACGCTGCGCATCGGCGACCCGATCACCGTCCCCAAGGCCGACATCGCCGGATACGGGCAGCCCACCCCCGTTCGCATCAGCGGGGTGAACCACGTGGGCGACCTCTTCCGGGTCCTCGGCGACAACGGCCAGTACCTGCACTACGTGGTGCTGCAGGACGGCATCCACCGGGTGTCCGACTTCACCGACCGGCTGCTCGGCGCCCTGCACACCGACATGGTCGACGAGCCGAGGGTGGACGCGGTGGCCGTGCCCGGAGCGAACACCGCAGCCCAGTTCGAGGGTGCCAAGGACTGGCCGCAGTCGACCGTGGGCCAGGTCAACTCGGCCACGAACGGCGGGGGTTCGACGTCGGGTTCGACGGTGGCCTGCAGCGTCTACACGGGCTCGACCTCCGCGTCGGGCGCTCCCGTGCTCGGCCTGTGGGCGGGCCCGGCGTACCCGATCGACAGCTCCTCGGGTTCTGCGGGCGTCTATGTCACCCCGGGCACGGGTCTGCTCTACCGCTCGGTGTCGGGGACCAGTACCACCGCTGGGGCGGTCGACCTGCTGACGGACACGGGCCTGCGCTACCCGGTGCAGATCAACACCGACAGCAGCGCTTCGGGCGCGGGAGCAGCAGTGTCCGGTGCCTCGTCGGCGCCCGCCGCTCCGCCGTCGACCACGGGCCAGGGCGGTGCGCAGCCCGACAACGCCCAGGCCCGGCTGGGGTACGGCGGGCTCAACCCGGCCCCGGTGCCCGAGTCCTGGTCCAGCCTGCTTCCCTCCGGGCCCAACCTCAACTCGACTGCGGCCGCTGAGCAGCAGGGATCCTGACGCTCGGTCACGCCGGGGCGGCGAATGCCCGCCGACTGCTCCAGAGCCCGGTGTTGGGGGCTGCGGTCATGACAGCTAGAGTTCTTCGGGGCATCACCGCTGTGGTGTCGGCTGGGCGTTCCTTGACCGGACACCCGGTCTCGATTGTCTGTCTCATGGGGGACGGTGCATATGTCGGGTCAGTTCAGGACTACCGCCGATGAGATGCGTGCCTTTTCGGGTCGCATCTCCGAGGTCAACAGCCAGATCCAGCAGGAGCTCGGTCGGCTCAACAACCTCATCAGCTCGATCACTTCGGGCTGGCAGGGTGACGCGGCCCAGTCGTACCACCGCCTTCAGGAGCAGTGGAACACCGACGCGGACAAGCTCAACCGGGTGCTGAACGAGATCAAGGATGCGATCGACTCGACCTCGGCTCAGTACACCAGCACCGAGCAGGAGCAGCACTCCTCGATCAGCAAGATCACCTCAGCTCTCGGCTGACGTGTCGTCGCTGGTTCGCTGAACAACTCCAATTGCTTGAGACTGCCTGAGAAGGAGACATCATGTCCGGCCACATCATGGTCAACTTTTCGACCATTTCCAACGCGGCCGAAGAGGTCCGCAGCACCGCGTCGCGAGTGCAGTCCCAGCTCGACGAGCTGAAGGCCGGCGTCAGCCGGATCGCCCAGAGCTGGGAGGGCAAGGCCCAGGAGGGCTACCGCGCCCGCCAGGCCGAGTGGGACAGCTCCGCCGCTGACCTGCACCAGGTGCTGACCCAGATCGCGGGCGCGCTCGACAGCGCCGCGCAGAACTACCAGGCGACCGAGAACAAGAACTCCAGCATCTGGGGCCACTGAACCCTCTCGTCGCCGTCGTGCCGATCCCTGGTCCGCCCCGGACGGGTCTCGGCACGACGGCGTTGCCGGGCAGTACGTACGTCGGAGTGGACACCGCGGGGGATCAGACAGCTGTGAGCAGGCACTACCGCCGCAAGGCGATTCCCGCGGTCCTCGCCGCAACAGCCCTGGCCGTGACCGCTCCCGCCGCGGTGCACGCACCGGCCCAGGCACCGGCCGGTTCCGCAGGTCAGTCCGTACCTCAGTCCGCACTTCAGTCCAACGGCCAGTGCGTCTTCCCGGCCGCCGAGATCCCGGGCAACCCCTGGTCCCTGCAACGGGTCCTGATGCCGCAGCTGTGGCGCTACGCCACCGGCAAGGGCGTCACCGTCGCCGTGATCGACACCGGCGTGGACGACACCAACCCGCAGCTCCGCGGTGCGGTCGCGGCCGGCACCGACTTCCTGCCGAAGCAGGGCGGCAACTCGCTCACCGACCCGGTCGGCCACGGAACCATGGTGGCGGGCATCATCGCGGCCCGTCCGACCACCGGTACCGGCTTCGTCGGTCTGGCTCCGGACGCCCGCATCCTCTCGTTGCGGCAGAACGACTCGCAGGGCAGCGGGAACGCCGACACGCTGGCCCAGGCCGTCAACGAGGCCGTCAGGCAGCACGTCGACGTGATCAACATCTCGCAGGACGTGGCCTCCAACGGCAAGCCGGTCGCGCTGGCCGACAACAGCAGCCTCGGGATCGCGGTCGCGAACGCCCTCAGCAACAACATCGTCGTGGTCGCCGCGGCGGGCAACGAGAACCTCTCCGCCGCCACCTACCCCGCCTCCTTCCCGGACGTCCTCGGCGTCGGCGCCTCCGACCGCGACAACGAGCGTGCCTCCGCCTTCTCCGAGACCGGCCGCTCGGTGCAGGTCGCGGCGCCCGGGGTGGACATGGTCTCCACCGTGCCCAAGGGCGGCCAGTGCGTCGACAGCGGAACCAGCTTCGCCAGCCCCTACGTGGCCGGGGTCGCCGCGCTGCTCAAGCAGTTGCACCCGACCTGGAAGGCGCAGCAGATCATCGCCAGGATCGAGCAGACGGCGCAGCGCACCGATCCTGGTCGCAACGACTTCATCGGATGGGGCGTGGTCGATCCGGTCGCCGCGCTCTCGGACACCTCGGCGCCGGAGATGGCGGCCGTTCCGACCGTCCGTACTGCCGGTTCGGCCGCGCCGATCCAGCCGCGCCCGCTGGGGCTCGGCGAGACCCAGGCCGATCGGGACCAGCGCACCGCGACCTACGCCCTCGGCCTGGGCCTGCTGGCAGTGATGGTCATCTCCGGTGTCGCGGTCGTCATCCGTGACTCGCGCCGCCGCCGCACCGCCTGAGGTGCCTGCGGAACGGTGAGGGCCCCACCCGTACGGGTGGGGCCCTCACCGCATTCAGCAGTGCGCATGGGTCAGATCGCGGACTTCTCGTCCTCCGGGATGGTGATGATCCAGCGGCTCTCCGGCCGGGGCCGCAGATAGAGGACCCAGTACAGGGCGGCGACCACGGTGATGCCGAGGGTATAGATCAAGGCCTTGGTGTCCTGCATGTAGAGGATGTAGCCCAGGCCGATCAGCAGCAGCGCAGGGATCGTCGGCCACAGTGGCATCCGCCAAGCTGCGCGCTCCTTGTGGGCACCTCGGCGCGAGGCAAGGGCTGCGATTGCGACGAACATGTAGAGGACGACCACGGCGACACAGGTGATGTTGTTCAGCGTGGTCTGCGGGACGAAGCAGAGCACCGCGCCGGGGATACCCACAGCGAGAGTCGCGATCCACGGAGACCCGTAGCGCTTGCTCAGGTTGCCGAACGCGCGGTTGACGGGTTCAGGCCACGCACGGTCACGAGCCGATGAGTAGAGCACCCGGGAGTTCTGGATGACCATGACGATCGCAGCGTTGATGATGGCGAGGGCGACGCAGAGACTGACGAAGGTGCCGATCGCCGAGTTGCTCCACGAGGTCACCATGCCGCTGATGTCGCCGCCCGCCAGCGCGTCCAGGCTGGGCGCGCCGAGTGTGATCGCGGCGGTCGGGATCAGGATGACGGCGGAGCCGATGCCCAGCGTCCACAGGACCGTACGGGACACGGTGCGACGGGGGTTTTCCATCTCCTCGGACAGGTACACGGCTGTGGAGAAGCCCTGGAGGATGAACAGTGCCGCACCCAGCCCGGCCACGATAGTAAGGGCGGAAACGGGCGATCCAGTACCGTGGGCCGCCGCGATTTCGGGGTGCAAGAGGACCGATGCCGAGCGCTGAGTGTGGGTGAAGCCGAGCACTGCGACCAGCCCGGCTGCGATGACCTCGAGACAGAGGAAGATTCCGGTGATCCAGGCGTTGGCCCGCAGATCCAGAAGGCCCATGAGGGTCGCCAGCAGCATGACCGCGGCGCCCATGATCTTCGGATCCACATTTACGATCGGGGCGAGGTACGCGGCGGTTCCCATCGCGATGATCGGAGGAACGATCATCACCACGATCAGCGCCTGGATGAAGGCCAACCAGCCGGAGAACCGGCCGATGGTCTGGCCCGCCATCGCGTACTCGCCGCCGGCGCTGGGGATCAGGGTTCCCAGCTCCGAGTAGCAGAAGGCCACTCCGACGCATAGCGCGATGGCGATGCAGATCGCCATCGCGGTCCCTGTCCCCAGTGTCGCGAACGACAGGGGCACGATCACGAACAGCGAGGATGCGGGGGTCAGGCAGGACAGCGTCAGCAGGGTCCCGCCGACGACGCCGATGGAGCGCTTGAGCTTCTGCGGCTCTGCGGCCTGCTGTCGGTCCTGCGGGGCTGCGGTGGCCGTGACGGCCGGGCTCAGCGTGTCGGTCATGTGCGTTCCGATCGGATCGGTGGGCCTCTGATGCGGGAGAAGCGGTATCGCCTCCGGTCGGATGGGATGCTGCGAATCTGTCGCTCTCCGCTCGCCATGTAACCCCCACGGTTTAGAAAGCGTCAAGGCCGGGTTTGCTTCGGATTTCGTTGCGGTACTCGACAGTCACAACGAATCTGATTCCAGGTCAGCGATGTGGGCTAAATAGCCCTTATGTCCACTTGCCTTCATATCCATTGTGCTGAGTGCAGTCGATCTACATATGAAAGGCATGTCCGCGCTTTGAACCCGCTATCGCCAACCCTCGTCCAACCCTGCTCCGGACATGCCGAAGGGGCCGCCGAGTGACGTATCACTCAGCGACCCCTTCGGATCTGACGGTGTTCGTCCGGATAACGATCCGGAACGCGGCCCGGCGGCCGACTACTGCGTCGTCGGCAGCCAGCCGGTCTGCACCGTGAAGGTTCCCCGACGCCGGGTGACCAGCACGCCCCGGCCCGGCGGCATCGGCTGCGGCTTCACGTTGCCGAGCAGCACGCCCTCGTCCTTCTCGCCCGACAGCACGATGCCCTGGGCGCCCAGCTCCTTCAGCCGCTGCATCACCGGTTCGTACAGGGCCCGGCCCGCCCCGCCCGAGCGGCGGGCGATGATGATGTGCAACCCGATGTCCTTGGCGAACGGCAGCACCTCAAGCAGCTGCGTCAGCGGATTGCCGGTGGAGGTCGCCACCAGGTCGTAGTCGTCGACCACCAGGAACAGCTCCGCACCCGACCACCAGCTGCGGTCGCGCAACTGCTCCTGGGTGACCTCGGGGCCGGGGATGCGGCGCTCCATGGAGCCCTTGATGTCGCCGAGGAACGCCTGCAGCGCAGGCTGCGCCGCCGCGTACTCCAGCAGATGCGGTGTGGTGACCTGGCCCAGCAGCGCGCGGCGGTAGTCGCCGATGACGATGCGGGCCTGCTCGGGCGTGTAGCGCTCGGTGATGCCCCTCAGCAGCAGCCGCAGCAGCGCGGTCTTACCGGTCTCGCCGTCACCGAAGATGATGAAGTGCGAGTCGGTGTCGAAGTTGAGGAACACCGGGGACAGCGAGGACTCGTCCACGCCGATCGCGATGCCCTGCTCGGGGTACTCGAAGCCCTTGGGCAGACTCTCGGCCGGCAGGATCTCCGGCAGCATCCGCACCTGCGGGGCGCGCGGCCCGGTCCAGGCGCTGTTCACGGCCTGGACGAAGGCGGTCACCCCGTCCGCGAGGTCCTCGATGCCGCTGGAGCCGTCGATCCGCGGCAGCCCCGACAGGAAATGCAGCTTGTCGGCCGTCAGTCCGCGACCGGGCGCGCCCGCGGGCACGTTCTGGGCGACCTTGCGGTCTATCTCCGACTCCATCGGGTCACCCAGCTTGAGCTCGACCCGAGTCTGCATCAGGTCCTTCAGCGCCGGGCGGACCTCCCCGTAGCGGGACGCGCCGATCACCACGTGCACGCCGTATGCCAGACCGCGCTGCGCGACGTCGGTGACCAGGGGCTCCAGCATCTCGAACTCCTGGCGGAAGGTAAGCCACCCGTCCACGACCAGGAACACGTCGCCGTACGCCTCGCCGGGCAGGGTTCCCGCCCTGCGCCGGTTGCGGAAGGTCGCGATGGAGTCGATGCCCTGCGCGCGGAACAGCTCCTCGCGCTGGTTGAGCAGCCCGGACACCTCGCTGATCATGCGGCGCACCTTGTCGGCGTCCAACCGGCCCGCGACCCCGCCGACCTGCGGAAGGCCCTGCATGCCGATCATGCCGCCGCCGCCGAAGTCGAGCAGGTAGAACTGCACCTCGGACGCAGTGTGGGTGAGCGCGAACGAACTGATCATCGAGCGCAGCAGGGTGGACTTGCCCGATCGCGGACCGCCCACGACCATGCCGTGCCCGGCCGCGCCGGAGAAGTCCAGGTACATCAGATCCCGGCGCTGCTCGAACGGCTTGTCGACCAGGCCGACGGGGACGACCAGGCGTCCCGCGCCGGCGTACTCCGGCGCGGACAGCCCGCGGTCGGGTGTGCCGGCGAGGGCCGGGAGCAACTGGTCCAGTGAGGGGGCCTCGTTCAGCGGCGGCAGCCACACCGCGTGCGCGGGCGGCCCCTGGCCTTCGAGCCGGTCCACGATCACGTCGAGCACGGTGTCGGCCAGCGCGTCGTCCTGGCGGCGCGGCGCCTCCGGCTCCACCTCGTTCAGGGGCAGCAGGGGCATCGCCACCGGCGCGCCGGTGAACAGCACCGGTTGCTGGCGACGGACCCGTCCGGTGGACTGCTGCGCGGCGCCGGCCCGATAGGGACCCGATACGTAGGCGGCCTTGAACTGCGCCATCACGTCCGTGCCGAACTTGAGGTAGCCCACGCCGGGCACCGGAGGCAGGTGGTAGGCGTCGGGGACGCCGAGCGCCGCCCGGGACTCGGCGGCGGAGAAGGTCCGCAGTCCGATCCGGTACGAGAGATAGGTGTCAAGGCCGCGCAGGCGGCCCTCCTCGAGCCGCTGCGAGGCCAGCAGCAGGTGTACGCCCAGGGATCGGCCGATGCGGCCGATCTGGATGAACATCTCGATGAAGTCCGGCTTCGCCGTCAGCAGCTCGCTGAACTCGTCGATGATCAGCAGCAACGAGGGCAGCGGCTCCAGTGGCGCACCGGCCGCCCGGGCGCGCTCGTAGTCGTGGATGTTGGCGTAGTTGCCCGCCGCGCGCAGCAGTTCCTGGCGGCGGTTGAGCTCGCCGGTGATGGAGTCGCGCATCCGGTCGACGAGGGTGAGCTCCTCGGCCATGTTGGTGATGACCGCGGAGGTGTGCGGCATGTCGGCCATGCCGGCGAAGGTCGCGCCGCCCTTGAAGTCGGCCAGGACGAAGTTCAGCACCTCCGAGGAGTGCGTCATCGCCAGGCCGAGGACCAGGGTGCGCAGCAGCTCGGACTTGCCGGAACCGGTCGCGCCCACGCACAGGCCGTGCGGGCCCATGCCCTCCAGTGCGGCCTCCTTGAGGTCCAGCATCACCGGCTCGCCGCCGGCCCCGAGGCCGATCGGGACGCGCAGCTTCTCGTGCATCGGCCGCGGGCGCCAGGTACGGGCCACGTCCACGGACATCGCGTCGCCGACGCCCATCAGGTCGGTGAAGTCCAGGTTCGCCAGCAGCGGTTCGTCGTCGTCGCCGACGGACGCCCGCAGCGGGGCGAGCTGTCGGGCCAGCGCCTCGGCCTGCCAGGAGCTGAGGGTGTCCGGCTTCCCGCGGTAGACGCCGCCACCCGCCGAGGTCAGCCGCATCCGCTCCGGGGTGACCACGACCGCGAGACCACCGCGCAGCTCGTCGAGCTCACCCGGGACGACCTCGATGACGGTGACACCCTGCAGGCCCTCGCTGCTCGCGAGCACCGAGTCGGCGCTGACGGCGGCGCCGTCCAGGACGACCACCAGGTGCGGCTGGTCGGGGACCGGCACGGCGTCACGATTGAAGCGGGCCCGGCCGGAGAGCTCGTCGGCGAGCAGCCCCTCCAACTCGTCGAGGGAGGGGCAGATCATGCGCAGCGAGCCCGCGCCGTCCGACTCCGAGGGATGCTGGACGTGCGGCAGCCACTTGGTCCACTCCCACTCGGGCGCGGCGCCGGGCGCGGCGGCGATGCCGACGAGCAGGTCGTCGGGGGAGTGCAGGGTCGTCAGCTGCGCGAGTGCGGCGCGCACGGTGCCGTACACGGTCTCCGGGTCACCGGAGATCGTGAGGTGGTAGAAGGCGCGCAGCGACACGGCCAGCGGCAGGTCCGGCAGAGTGCCGTGGGCGGCCAGGAAGCTCTTCATCGCCTCGGCGGTCAGCGGCTCCAGCTCGTCCACCGGTGCGGTCTGCGGCGCGATCAGACGGGTCGACAGCTGCTGCGGCCCGGTGCCGAGCCGTATCTGCCCGAAGTCGGCGTCGCCCGGACGGCGCTCCCACAACCGGCGGCCCTCGGCGACGACGGACCACAACTGGTCCGGCTGCGGGTGCAGGTAGAGCTGGGCGTCACGCTGACGGGAGGCGGTGCGGCGCACCTGCTTGCGCAGCTGCGCGAGGTACTTGAGGTAGTCGCGGCGCTCGTCCTCGATCTCCCCGCCGCCGCCCTTGCGCTGCGCGTTGAGCTGCGCGACGGCCATGGCGACGGTCGAGGCGACCATCATGCCGCCCATGACCTTCATCATCATCTGCATGCCGGGCATGAAGAAGAAGGCGGCGGAACCCGCAGTCGCCAGCATCGGCAGCAGCGACTGCCACCAGCTGCCGCTGTCGCCGCGCGGCAGCTCGGGCGGCGATTCCAGGCGGACTTCCTCGCCCGGTACCGCGGGCGGGTATGCCCGCGGCGGTCGCTTGACGGTTACCACGCTCAACTCGGTACCAGCCTCGTCCTGTCGAGTCCCCTGACGGGCACGGACAGCGCCGCAAGCGCCCCCCGCGTCACCGCTCTTCGCAGGGGCCGATCCTAGTCCCTGCCGTGACAGGGCCAGGGCAGGGGGTTGCGAGGCCCGATCAGCGGAGAGTTCCGATCCCGGGCCCAACCCCCGGCCCCAAGCCTGGGTCTGACGTCCTCGGAGTCCGGTCGCTCTCACCTGCACGGGGCAGCTGTGCGCACCCGTACGGGCCGAGGAATGACCCCTCCGCAGCGGACGGTAGGGTGAGCCGCTGTCAGTTCACAGACACTCACAGGGGGAGGGGCTCCGGGTGAGCACCAGCACCAGCACCGGTTTCTGCCGGGTCACAGTCGTCGCGCCGGACAGTCGGATCGACGTGGCGCTGCCCGAGGACGTCCCGCTCGCCGACGTCTACCCGGAGGTCCTACGACTGTCCGGGCAGACCTTGCCCGAGGGCGCGCCGACCGGCTTCCACCTCGTCCGCCGCGACGGCTCGGTCCTGGACAGCAGTCTTCCGCTGATCGCCCAGCAGGTCCGCGACGGCGACCTGCTCAGCCTGCGCCCCTTCGCCGAGTCGCTGCCGCCTGCTGTCTACGACGACGTGGCCGAGGCGGTCGCCACCGCCGTCGCAGCCGACCGCACTCTCTGGGGCCCCGAGCTGATGCGCGGTGCCGGACTGATCGGCGGAGTGCTGCTGCTCGCGCTGCTCGGCTTCGCGCTGTGGTTCTCCGATCTGCAGCACGACATGCACTCCCTGCCCGGGCTCCTCTCCGGGGTCACCGCCTTCGTCCTGGTTGCCCTCGCCGGCGTCCGGGCCCGCGTCTACGACGACCGCGGGTCCGCACTCGCGCTCGGCCTCGCCGCCCTGCCGCATGCACTGATCGGCGGGTCCGGGATCATCGCCCCCGCCCTCGGCCACGGCCCGGGGCGGATCCAGTTCCTGGTCGGCTGCGTCGTCGTGCTGATCGCCTCGGTGCTGCTCACCGCGCTGATGCCGGGCGGCGACGCACCCTTCGTCGCGGCCACCGTGGTGTCCGCCGTCGGTACCCTCGCCACCTTCGGCGCCGTGCTCGGCGACGCCTCGGCCCGTGAGGTCGCCGCCGCGTCCGCCGTGGTCGCCGTCGCCCTGATCGGCTTCCTGCCCCAGCTCTCCGCCCGCTTCGCCCGGCTCCCGGTCGCCTTCCACGCCCCCCAGCAGGTCGGCGGCCGGGTCGAGGCCGAGCAGAACGCCGACGACGAGGAGACCGCCGACTACACCCGGATCGCCGCCAAGGCCCGCCGCGGCCACGAGCTTCTGGTCGGCCTGGTCGGCGGCTGCGCCGCCGTCGTCGTCGGCTCGGCGACCGTGCTCGCCTTCAGCGGCAGCCGCTGGCCGGAACTGCTCGCCATGGTCCTCGGCGTGACGACGATGCTGCGCGCCCGTCTCTTCCGGCACACCACGCAGGTGCTCTGCCTGCTGACCGCCGGGCTGCTCAGCCTGGGCCTGCTGGTCCTCGGCGTGGCACTGCACATGCAGCTGTTCCTCTACCAGAACCTGAACAACGCGTCCGCGGTCGATCTGCGCACCATCCTGCTCGGCGTCTCCATCGCCGTCGGCGCCGCCTTCCTGGTCGCCGTCGCCCTGGTCGTGCCCGCCCGAGGCGTGTCGCCGTTCTGGGGCCGCATCCTCGACCTGGTCGACGGGCTGATGCTCGCCGCGCTGATCCCGCTGGCCCTGGCCGTCCTCAACGTCTACGCCGCGGTCCGCGGCTTCACCAGTTAAGGCCGACCGGCAAATGGAGGGCGGCGTCGCGGGCAAGGGGGCACCTCCCGCCCGAAGGGTGGGGGAGGCTCTCGCCCAGACGGCTTCTCCTCAGTCGCCAGGGCTCCGCCATGGCTCCTTCGTCGGCACCGCCTGGACTCGGCCCTCGACCCTCCCCCAACCTTCGGCCGGGGGGACCCCCTTCTTCTTCCACCCTCCATTTGCCGGTCGGTCCAAGGCCGACCGGTACATGGGGGCCCGCGACGCCGCCCCCCATGTGCTGGTCGGCCTAAGAGCTGTTCCGCGCACTGGTAGTCTGGTGCGGGGCGCGAGCCCCGACCGCCGGGTTCCATCAGTTCCTGTGAAGCAGACCAGGACCACCCGGCACCATTGAGACTCACAAGGAGTTGCTGTGGCCCTCGACGCCGCTGTCAAGAAGCAGATCATGGACGAGTTCGGCCAGAAGGAGGGCGACACCGGGTCCCCCGAGGTCCAGGTCGCCATGCTCAGCCGCCGTATCTCGGACCTGACCGAGCACCTCAAGCTTCACAAGCACGACCACCACTCCCGTCGTGGCCTGCTGCTCCTCGTCGGCCAGCGTCGCCGCCTGCTGCAGTACCTGGCCAAGAAGGACATCGAGCGCTTCCGTACGCTGGTCGACCGCCTCGGCATCCGCCGCGGTGCCGCCGGCGCGGCTCGCTAGTACCTCGCCTGGGGGCGGCTCTCGTTCGGGAGCCGCCCTTCGGCGCATCCTGACCCAGCAGATAGACAGATGGTTGGGCAGGGCGCACGCGTGGGAAAGACAGCGTGCGTAAGGTGAGAACGAAGGGTGAAGGACCATCCGAGCACGCGCGCCGCGCGTGAAGTCGAGGTGGCACCTCACCGCGGGACGACCGGACCGGTCGCCGCCCGCAAAGACGCGGAGCGTCCACACGCATCCGACCGCTGGCGCCACCAGGCGCCGGTCCTCGGTAGTGGCCGCCGGAGGAGCGAGCGCGACAAGCGCCGTACCCGTCCGGAGGCTTCGATCGAAGACCGGCCCAGCCGGGGCCGCCACGCCGTCGGCGCAGCGATGGGGACGCTCCACCTGAGGACATGAAGGAGATCTTCCAGGTGGAAGACAACACCACGCACGAGGCCGTAGCCGTCATTGACAACGGCTCTTTCGGTACCCGCACCATCCGCTTCGAGACCGGCCGTCTGGCCCGTCAGGCCGCCGGTTCCGCCGTGGCCTATCTGGACGACGAGACGATGATCCTCTCGGCGACCAGCGCCTCGAAGCAGCCCAAGGACCACTTCGACTTCTTCCCGTTGACGGTGGACGTCGAGGAGCGGATGTACGCGGCCGGGCGCATCCCCGGCTCGTTCTTCCGTCGCGAGGGGCGTCCCTCCGAGGACGCCATCCTCACCTGTCGCCTGATCGACCGCCCGCTGCGCCCGTCCTTCGTCAAGGGCCTGCGCAACGAGATCCAGGTCGTCTGCACGATCATGGCGCTCAACCCCGACGACCTGTACGACGTCGTGGCGATCAACGCCGCGTCCGCGTCCACGCAGCTCGCCGGCCTGCCCTTCTCCGGCCCGATCGGCGGCGTCCGCGTCGCGCTGATCAAGGGCCAGTGGGTCGCCTTCCCGAGGCACAGCGAGCTCGAGGAGGCCGTGTTCGACATGGTCGTCGCGGGTCGCACCCTCGCCGACGGCGACGTCGCGATCATGATGGTCGAGGCCGAGGCCACCGCGAAGACCATCGAGCTGGTCAAGGGCGGCGCCACCGCGCCGACCGAGGACGTCGTGGCCGCTGGTCTGGAGGCCGCCAAGGTCTTCATCCGCGAGCTGTGCCGTGCCCAGTCCGAGCTGGCCGCCGCCGCTGCCAAGCCCACGGGTGAGTTCCCGATCTTCCTGGACTACCAGGACGACGTGTTCGAGGCGCTCAGCGCCGCCGTGAGCGAGGAGCTCGCCCAGGCGCTCACCATCGCCGGCAAGCAGGCCCGTGAGGCCGAGCTCGACCGGGTCAAGGGTCTCGCCTCCGACAAGCTGCTCCCGCAGTTCGAGGGTCGCGAGAAGGAGATCTCCGCCGCGTACCGCTCGCTGACGAAGAAGCTGGTCCGCCAGCGCGTCATCAAGGACAAGGTCCGCATCGACGGCCGCGGCGTCACCGACATCCGCACCCTGGCCGCCGAGGTCGAGGTCATCCCGCGCGTCCACGGTTCGGCCCTGTTCGAGCGCGGCGAGACCCAGATCCTGGGTGTCACCACGCTGAACATGCTCCGCATGGAGCAGCAGCTGGACACGCTGGCGCCGGAGACCCGCAAGCGCTACATGCACAACTACAACTTCCCGCCGTACTCCGTCGGTGAGACCGGCCGCGTGGGCTCGCCCAAGCGCCGCGAGATCGGCCACGGCGCGCTCGCCGAGCGGGCACTGGTTCCGGTGCTGCCGACGCGCGAGGAGTTCCCCTACGCGATCCGCCAGGTCTCCGAGGCCCTCGGGTCCAACGGCTCGACCTCGATGGGCTCGGTCTGCGCCTCGACCATGTCGCTGCTGAACGCCGGTGTGCCGCTCAAGGCCGCCGTCGCCGGTATCGCCATGGGTCTCATCTCGCAGGAGATCGACGGCGAGACGCACTACGTCGCGCTCACCGACATCCTCGGTGCCGAGGACGCGTTCGGCGACATGGACTTCAAGGTCGCCGGTACGAAGACCTTCGTCACCGCGCTGCAGCTCGACACCAAGCTCGACGGCATCCCCGCCTCGGTCCTGGCCGCCGCGCTGAAGCAGGCCCACGACGCGCGTCTGCACATCCTCGACGTGATGAACGAGGCGATCGACGTCCCGGACGAGATGTCCGCGTACGCGCCGCGCATCATCACGATCAAGATCCCGGTGGACAAGATCGGTGAGGTCATCGGCCCGAAGGGCAAGATGATCAACCAGATCCAGGAGGACACCGGCGCGGACATCACCATCGAGGACGACGGCACCATCTACATCGGTGCGGTCGACGGTCCCTCGGCGGAGGCTGCCCGTACGACGATCAACCAGATCGCCAACCCGACCATGCCGGAGGTCGGCGAGCGCTACCTGGGCACCGTGGTGAAGACCACGACCTTCGGCGCGTTCGTGTCGCTCATGCCGGGCAAGGACGGCCTGCTGCACATCTCGCAGATCCGCAAGCTCGCCGGTGGCAAGCGCGTGGAGAACGTCGAGGACGTGCTCGCGGTCGGCTCCAAGGTCCAGGTCGAGATCGCCGAGATCGACCCGCGCGGCAAGCTCTCCCTGATCCCCGTGGTCGAGGGCGAGGAGGCCGCCGAGGCCGAGGCCAAGTAAGGCTTCGCCTGACGGCGTAGGTACGTAGGTACGTCGCGGCCCGGTCCACCGCTCTTCCGCGGAGGACCGGGCCGCACCCCTGCCGGGGGCCCGGGGCCGAGCCCTGGAAATTACTCTGTTCTCGAACCTGAAGACCCATGCCGGAGGCATAACGTGGCACAGCCCACGGCAGCGCAGCAGCGGCCCGGAACGACCAAGACACTGCTCAAGGGCGTGGACGGGGCCGGTGTGGTCCGCCGCACGGTCCTCCCCGGGGGACTGCGCGTCGTCACCGAAACGCTGCCGACCGTCCGCTCGGCGGCCTTCGGCATCTGGGTCGGCGTCGGCTCGCGCGACGAGACGCCGGTGCTGAACGGTGCGACGCACTACCTGGAGCACCTGCTCTTCAAGGGCACCGACCGCCGCAGCGCCCTGGACATCTCCTCCGCGCTGGACGCGGTCGGCGGCGAGATGAACGCTTTCACCGCCAAGGAGTACACCTGCTACTACGCGCGGGTGCTCGACAACAACCTGCCGCTGGCCATCGACGTCGTCAGCGACATGCTGACCAGCTCGCTGATCCGCCAGGAGGACGTCGACACCGAGCGTGATGTCGTCCTCGAAGAGATCGCGATGACCGAGGACGACCCGAGCGACGTGGTCCACGACCTGTTCGCGCAGGTCATGTATGGTTCCTCGCCGCTGGGGCGTCCGGTGCTCGGCACCGTCGACACCATCAACGCGCTCACCCGCGACCAGGTCGCGGGCTTCTACCGGCGCCGCTACCGCCCCGAGCACCTCGTCGTGGCCGCAGCCGGCAACATCGACCACGCCAAGGTCGTCCGCCAGGTCCAGCGCGCATTCGCCGACGCCGGCGCGCTGAGCCGCGAGGACGTCGTCCCGGCCGGGGCGCGTGGCGGCGTCCGGGCGCTGACGACCGCGGGCAAGGTCGAGATCCTGGACCGGCCCACGGAGCAGGCGCACCTCGTCCTCGGCCTGCCCGGTCTGGCCCGTGCCGACGAGCGCCGCTGGGCCCTGGGCGTCCTGAACTCGGCACTGGGCGGCGGCATGAGCTCGCGGCTGTTCCAGGAGGTACGGGAGAAGCGCGGCCTGGCGTACTCCGTCTACTCCTACTCCTCCGCCTTCGCCGATACCGGCCTCTTCGGGATCTACGCGGGCTGCCAGCCCAAGCGGGTCGAGGAGGTGCTGAAGATCTGCCGCGAGGAGCTCGAGCGCGTCGCGGAGCAGGGCATCACCGAGGAGGAGCTGAAGCGGGCGATCGGCCAGATCTCCGGCTCCACCGTGCTCGGCATGGAGGACACCGGCTCGCTGATGTCCCGCGTCGGCAAGGCCGAGCTCTGCTACGGCACGCACCTGTCGGTGGACGACCTGCTCGCGAAGATCTCGGCGGTGACCCTCGACGACGTGCGCGACGTCGCCTCGTCCGTGCTCGGTGCCTACCGGCCCTCGCTCGCCGTGATAGGTCCGGTCAACGGCAAGCGCGCCGCCCGCCTGACCGAAGCCATCGCCTGACTTCCTCTTCTGATAGGAGCTACCGCCATGAGCACGCCCCTGCGGGTCGCCGTCCTCGGCGCAAAGGGCCGGATCGGCGCCGAGGCCGTCCGCGCGATCGAGGCCGCGCCGGATCTGGAACTGGTGGCCGCGCTCGGCCGCGGCGACAAGCTGGAGACGTTGACCGAGGCCGGAGCGCAGGTCGCCGTCGAGCTGACGCACCCCGACTCGGTCATGGCGAACCTGGAGTTCACCACCACCCACGGCATTCACGCCGTCGTGGGAACCACAGGCTGGACCGAGGAGCGTCTCGCCTCACTGCAGGGATGGCTGGCCGCCTCCCCGTCCACGGGTGTGCTCATCGCGCCCAACTTCTCCATCGGCGCGGTCCTCACCATGCGCTTCGCCCAGCAGGCCGCCCGCTTCTTCGAGTCCGTCGAGGTCGTCGAGCTGCATCACAACAACAAGGCCGACGCCCCCAGCGGCACCGCCACCCGAACGGCGCAGCTCATCGCCGCCGCCCGCGCCGAGGCCGGGCTCGCCCCGCAGCTGGACCCGACCACGCACGGGCTTCCCGGTGCGCGTGGAGCGGACGTCGACGGTGTCCCGGTGCACGCGGTCCGGCTGCGCGGACTGCTGGCGCATCAGGAAGTGCTGTTCGGCGACACCGGCGAGACCCTGACCATCCGTCACGACTCGCTGCACCACAGCTGCTTCATGCCCGGCATCCTGCTCGGCGTGCGCAAGGTGGTGGACACGCCGGGGCTGACCTTCGGTCTGGAGAACTTCCTCTTCGCGGACTCGGGAGAGTGAACCGATGGTCGCCCGCGTGACGTACGTCGTCGTCTCCGCCGCCCTGCTGCTCGGCTTCCTGGTCATCGTGGTGACCGGCGGTCAGCTGATAGCCACCGGCAACGGCCTGGCCATCGGCATTGGGATCTGCGCCGAGGTCCTGGTCGTGCTCGGCGTCTGGTTCCTCTGGAAGACCTACCGCTTCGGCCGCCGCAGCGGCCAGCTCGCCCGCGAACTGGAGGCCGAGGGTGCGTTGCCGGCGGACGAGCTGAAGCGCAGCGCCGGTGGCCGGATCGATCGTGACTCCGCCGACGCGGTCTTTGCCCGCCGCCAGGCGGAGACCGAGGCAACCCCGGACGACTGGCGCTCCTGGTTCCGCCTGGCCGTGGCCTATGCCGACGCCCGGGACACGCCGAGGGCCCGGAAGGCCATGCAGCACGCCATCAAGATCCACGACGCGCAGGTGTAGCGACGGTGTCCGGCTGTGCCCGGCGTTGGTTGACGACGGGCGCCGGCAGGTTCCCGTACTGCAGCTCCGTCAGCATCACTCCGCCGAGCTGCAGCTCTGTTCGTTCGCCGGTGGCGTGCAGACCCTGGCGCTCGTAGAAGGCCCGGCCACGGGTGTTGCCCTCCAGCACCCACAGCACCTGCCGCTCGTGCCCGTCGGCGCGCAGCCGGTCCCGGGCGGCGGCGAGCAGCGACGCGCCCGCGCCGGTGGACCAGGCGCCGGGATGGGCGTACAGCGCATACACCTCGCCGCGCGGCGTCCCGGCCCGGACCTGCTCCGGCATGGGCCGTTCGGGGCCGCACATGACGAAGGCCACGATCCTGCCCTCGCGCTCGGCGACCAGGTCGTAGTACCCGTCGGGGCTCTCCTCCAGTCGGCGGACCGCGCGGGCCACGACCTCCGGCCCGGTCTCCATGGCGTCCAGGTACACCGGCGGTATCAGGCCCGCGTACGCGGCCCGCCACGACGCCGCCCGGAGCCGCACGATGTCGGCCACGTCGGCTGGAGTCGTGTCCCGGATCAGCGGCCCGGCCAGTCGTGGCTGCATCGCCATCCTTTCGTCATGCACAGGATAGAGAACGGGCGGGGTCCGCGGCCGCCGCTACGCTGGTCGGCGGCCGGAACCAGCCACGCACGCACCATCGAGAGGATGTACCAGGTGACTGACGAAGCCGCCGTCGCACCCGAGCCCACCTTCCGCGACGACGTCACCGTCGAGCTCGTGCGCAGCAGCGCCCAGGACGGCGATGTGCTCTTCGCCGCCCGGGTCTCCACCGCCGGCGAGCAGTCTCTGGACGAACTGCAGCAGGACCCGGCCCGCTCCAGGGGCCTCATCAACTACCTGATGCGCGACCGCCACGGCACGCCGTTCGAGCACAACTCGATGACCTTTCTGGTCAGCGCCCCGATCTTCGTCTTCCGCGAGTTCCATCGGCACCGCGCCGGGTGGAGTTACAACGAGGAGAGCGGCCGCTACCGCGAGCTGCAGCCGGTCTTCTACGTCCCGGGCGCCGAGCGCAAGCTGGTCCAGAGGGGCCGTCCGGGCAAGTACGAGTTCCATGCGGGCACGCCCGAGCAGTACCGGGCGGCCACGGTCGCCATGGAGGCGTCCTACCGCCAGGCGTACGCCGCCTACCAGGCGATGCTCGCCGACGGCGTGGCCCGGGAGGTGGCCCGCGCGGTGCTCCCGGTCGGCCTGTTCTCCTCGATGTACGCGACCTGCAACGCCCGTTCGCTGATGCACTTCCTGTCCCTTCGGACCAAGGACGAGCGAGCGACGGTCCCCTCCTTCCCGCAGCGCGAGATCGAGATGGTCGCGGAGAAGATGGAGCAGCAGTGGGCCGCGCTGATGCCGCTCACGCACGCTGCCTTCAACGAATACGGACGCGTCGCGCCCTGAGCGACGAGGGGCCCGAGATCTCACTTTCAGTCAGATCTGCTGTATGTCCCATTTGCGGGAAATCAGGGTGTTCCTTAGTCTCAAAAGCACGAGCCCCGGTGCTGCCTGAACCCCCGAGCAGGCAGCGCCGGGCTCCTCATTCGTGTTTCTCCTGATGGACCGCCTGTGCTAGCACACACCCGCAACGAGTAGCGTTGGGTTCATGGCTCCGACCTCCACTCCTGAGACCCCCTTCGGCAGGGCTCTGACCGCGATGGTGACTCCGTTCACCGCTGACGGTTCTCTCGACCTCGAAGGCGCCCAGCGTCTGGCGGCCCACCTCGTCGACGCCGGCAACGACGGACTCGTCGTGAACGGCACCACTGGCGAGTCGCCGACAACCAGCGACGCGGAGAAAGCCGCGCTGGTACGGGCCGTCGTGGAGGCAGTCGGGGACCGGGCCCATGTCGTCGCCGGCGTCGGCACCAATGACACCCGCCACACCGTGGAGCTCGCCCGCGAAGCCGAGCGCATCGGCGCCCACGGGCTGCTCGTCGTGACGCCGTACTACAACAAGCCGCCGCAGGAGGGCCTGTACCGGCACTTCACCACGGTCGCCGACGCCACCGGCCTGCCGGTCATGCTCTACGACATCCCCGGCCGGAGCGGCGTGGCCATCGACACCGAGACGCTGGTCCGGCTCGGCGAGCACCCCCGGATCGTGGCCAACAAGGATGCCAAGGGCGATCTCGGTGCGGCCGGGTGGGCCCTCTCCCGCAGCGGCCTGGCCTGGTACTCCGGCGACGACATGCTGAACCTGCCGCTACTCTCCATCGGCGCGGTCGGCTATGTCAGCGTCGTCGCCCACGTGGTCGCCGCCGAACTCCGGAGCATGCTGAACGCCCACCTCGCGGGTGAAGTGGCAAAGGCCGCAGAGATACACCAGCAACTTCTGCCTGTGTTCACCGGTATGTTTCGTACACAAGGTGTGATCACCACCAAGGCCGCCCTGGCACTGCAGGGCCTCCCGGCCGGTCCGCTGCGGCTGCCGCTGGTCGAGGCCACCGAAGCAGAGCTCGACCAGCTGAGGAAGGATCTCGCCGCCGGAGGGGTACACCTCTGACAACAGACTTCCACGTCCTGCCGTCGCGGTGACGTGTTGCACCAAGGAAACCGAAGAAACGATGCCGCCTGCGCTGTGCACCCACCTGGGGTGTGCGGCGTGCGCGGAGAGGAGAAACTTTTGAGCCATCCGCACCCTGACCTGGGCACCCCGCCGCCGCTCGCCGAGGGGGCGCTCCGCGTCACCCCGCTGGGCGGTCTCGGCGAGATCGGTCGCAACATGACGGTCTTCGAGTACGGCGGCCGCCTGCTCATCGTCGACTGCGGTGTCCTCTTCCCGGAGGAGGAACAGCCCGGTGTCGACCTGATCCTTCCGGACTTCACCTCCATCCGGGACCGCCTGGACAAGATCGACGGCATCGTCCTCACCCACGGGCACGAGGACCACATCGGCGCAGTCCCCTTCCTCCTTCGGGAGAAGCCGGACATCCCGCTGATCGGGTCCAAGCTGACCCTGGCGCTGATCGAGGCCAAGCTCGCCGAGCACCGGATCCGCCCGTACACGCTGGAGGTGAAGGAGGGCGAGCGCGAGCGCATCGGAGCGTTCGACTGTGAGTTCATCGCCGTCAACCACTCCATCCCGGACGCGCTGGCCGTCGCCATCCGCACCCCCGCCGGCATGGTCGTCGCCACCGGTGACTTCAAGATGGACCAGCTGCCGCTCGACAAGCGGCTCACCGACCTGCCGACCTTCGCCCGTCTGGGCGAGGAGGGGATCGACCTGCTGCTGGTGGACTCCACCAACGCCGAGGTCCCCGGGTTCATCGCGCCGGAGCGGGACATCGGCCCGGTGCTCCAGCAGGTCTTCGACCGCGCCGACAAGCGGATCATCGTGGCGAGCTTCGCCAGCCACGTCCACCGCATCCAGCAGGTTCTGGACACCGCCCACGAGTTCGGCCGCAAGGTCGCCTTCGTCGGTCGTTCCATGGTCCGCAACATGGGCATCGCCCGCGACCTCGGCTACCTCAAGGTGCCGGGCGGCCTGGTCGTCGACGTCAAGACGCTGGACGACCTGCCCGACGAGGACGTGGTGCTCGTCTGTACCGGCTCCCAGGGCGAGCCGATGGCGGCGCTGTCCCGGATGGCGAACCGCGACCACCAGATCCGCATCGTCGAGGGCGACACGATCATCCTGGCCTCGTCGCTGATCCCCGGCAACGAGAACGCGGTCTACCGGGTCATCAACGGCCTGACCCGCTGGGGCGCGGACGTCGTCCACAAGGGCAACGCCAAGGTGCACGTCTCCGGACACGCCTCGGCCGGCGAGCTGCTGTACTTCTTCAACATCTGCAAGCCCCGCAACCTGATGCCGGTGCACGGGGAGTGGCGCCACCTGCGCGCGGTGTCCGACCTCGGACAGAAGACCGGCATCACCAAGGACCGCATCGTCCTCGCCGAGGACGGCGTGGTCATCGACCTGATCGACGGCGTCGCCAGGATCGTCGGCAAGGTCCAGGCGGGTTACGTGTACGTCGACGGACTCTCGGTCGGCGACATCACCGAGGGTTCGCTGAAGGACCGGCGAATCCTCGGGGAGGAAGGCATCATCTCGGTCTTCCTGGTCGTCGACTCGGCGACTGGCAAGATCGTCGGCGGCCCGAACATCCAGGCCCGCGGATCGGGCATCGAGGACGACGCCTTCGGCCCTGCCATCGTCAAGATGCAGGATGCCCTGTCGAAGTCGGCCCAGGACGGCGTCATCGAGCCGCGTCAGGTCCAGCAGCTCGTCCGTCGGGTCCTCGGCAAGTGGGTGTCCGACACCTACCGCCGTCGCCCGATGATCCTCCCGGTCGTGGTCGAGGTCTGACCTCCGTCCCCGTCCGGCGCGTCAACTCGGATGCCCCCGCAGGCTTTCAGCCTGCGGGGGCATCCGCACGTAAATCGGGCGACAGTCCGGGCAGGCGGTGGCGCTCCGACTCGCCATTCCTCGGCCGTCGGGCGACGTTCCCTGGAACGGCCGGTCCGGCCGGCCGAGCGGGCAGGACGGTCGGTGCGTACATCCGCGCCGACCTCGCCTGCTCGCTGAACGTGCGGGCACGACGCGCTCGGGTCTGGTTTGACATGCCTCGCAGGCATGCGTAATGTTCTGCGGGTTGCCCTGCGGACAGCGGTGGCGACGCTCCCTAAAACCGATCATGCGACCTCTGGTTCGTCATGTCCTTTTTCGGGGAATGCGGTTGAATTCGCTCGTCCGAGCGAAATCGGCTAGAGTTTTACTCGTCGGAACGGGCCGGAAACGGTGCGGGAAGGCGGAAATC